>WBUW01000125.1 GCA_008933495.1 Pseudorhodoplanes sp. | reverse complement strand
GTTCGTTTCTCCAATCCAATGTCCTGCCAACCATGGTCGGCCCCTCCAAAAGCCGACCACCCATGAGTCACAGAAAAAGTGATTTGGGAATCCCGCGCTGTTAAAAATCTGCCAAAGTAGTGCTAGTCGGCGTCCTTTCCGACGCACACGACACGATGTCCGAAATCGGCCAGAAACGCCGCAAATACCAGGCCGACATGGCTGGCACCGATCATCACAACCTGCATGAATCCCGTCCGTTTACCTCAGCGTCCGAAATAGCCGCGATACCAGGCGACAAATTGGCGAACGCCGTCCTCGATCGTGGTGCTCGGGCGAAAGCCGACATCGCGCATCAGATCGTCGACATTGGCATAGGTCTCCGGCACATCCCCCGGCTGCATCGGCAGCAATTCGCATTCCGCCTTGCGCCCGAGATTGTCCTCCAGCAGACGCACGACATGCATCAGTTCGACCGGATTGTTGTTGCCGATATTGTAAATGCGCCACGGCGCGGCGCTCCCGGAAGGATCGGGTTGCATGCCCGACCAGGCCGGATCGGGCCTCGCCGGCCGATCCACCAGCCGCACGACCGATTCGACCACATCGTCGACATACGTGAAATCGCGGCGCATGCGCCCGTGATTGAACAGCTGGATCGGCCTGCCCTCCAGGATGGCGGTAGCGAAAATCCACATTGCCATGTCGGGCCGTCCCCAGGGACCGTACACGGTGAAGAAACGCAAACCCGTTGCCGGCAGCCGGTACAGATGCGCGTAGGCATGAGCCATCAGCTCGTTGGCTTTCTTGCTCGCCGCGTAGAGGCTGATCGGATGGTCGACATTGTCCGAGGTACTGAACGGGAGCTTCGTGTTCGCGCCATAAACCGAGGACGAGGAGGCAAACACCAGATTCCGGCAACCATTGTGGCGGCAGCCTTCCAGCACATTGACGAAGCCCTGCAGATTGGCGTCGACATAGGCGTGCGGATTGACGAGCGAATAGCGGACGCCGGCCTGAGCGGCGAGATGCACGACCTGCGGAAATTTATGGTCTGCGAAAAGGCGTGCCGTTGCATCGCGTTCGGCAAGATCGGATTCGACGAAGCGGAAATTTCCGGCAGCGGCGAGCTGTTTCACACGCGCTCGCTTCAGCGCCGGATCGTAATACGGGCTGACATTGTCCACGCCGACGACCGCGCGGCCCAAGGCCAGCATGCGCCGCGCAACGTGAAACCCGATAAACCCGGCCGCGCCGGTGATGAGAACGGGGTCGCTCATCAAAGTCGCCACAATTCGACGTTTACAGGCACACCGCCTCGGTCAAGCATCCCCTTCACATCGAGCACGACGCCGCAGCCATCCTTGAGCAAGCCGGTCACCAGCGGCCAGCCGCCTTTGGCATAGTCTTCATGCGCCACCGCGACGATCACTGCATCGGCGGGGTGCAGCCGGTTGAACGGCGAGAGCGTGACGCCGTATTCGTGCGCCGCCTCGTCCGGAAGCGCCAGCGGATCGTGCACCTGCACCTGCAGCCCGAAGGATGTCAGTTCGCGAATAATATCCACCACCTTTGAATTGCGCGTGTCCGGCACGTTTTCCTTGAAGGTCAGTCCGAGAATGCTGACCGTGGCCTTCGCCTGGCCGCGGCGAACCAGCCGGCGTACGCATTCCTGCGCCACGCGCTGGCCGACGCTGTCGTTGATCCTGCGCCCGGCGAGAATGACCTGCGGGTGATAGCCCGCCTTTTCCGCGCGGTAGGTGAGGTAATAGGGATCGATGCCGATGCAGTGCCCGCCGACAAGGCCGGGTCGGAAATTCTGGAAATTCCACTTTGTCGCGGCCGCCGCCAGCACGTCACCGGTATCGATGCCGAGTTGCTGAAAGATGGCGGACAATTCGTTCATGAAGGCGATGTTCAGATCGCGCTGGGTGTTCTCGATCACCTTGGCGGCTTCCGCCACCTTGATCGACGGCGCCCGGTGAATACCGGCTTCCACCACCGACCCATAGACGGCTGCCACGATGTCGAGCGTCTGCGTGTCTTGAGCGGAGACCACTTTGGTAATGGTCTCGAAGCGATGCACAGTGTCGCCGGGATTGATCCGCTCCGGCGAATATCCTACCTTGAAATCGTCTCCGGCTTTCAATCCCGAAGACTGCTCCAGCACCGGGGTGCAGTCCTCTTCCACCGCGCCCGGATAGACGGTCGATTCGTACACGACGATGTCGCCGCGCTTGAGCGCGCTGCCAACGGTCCGCGACGCTGCCAGCATGGCGCCCAGATCGGGTCTGTTGGCACCGTCAATCGGCGTGGGGACGGTGACGATAAAGAAATCCGAGTCGGTGATCGCTTTCGGATCGTGTGCGTAGGTCAGTGTCGGTTGCTTCAGCTCCGCCGGCTGGACTTCCCGCGTGCGGTCGCGCCCGGCGCGCAATTCCTCGATCCGGCCGCGATCGATATCGAAACCGACCACCGGCGCACCCGAGCGGGCGAAAGCGACGGCGACCGGCAGTCCGACATAACCAAGCCCGACCACCGCGATCTTTCGGCCATGCGCCACGGCGGTACCCTGCCCCATCAATGCGGCCGCCTGTTTACCGACGCGGTTCGCGCCCGGCAACCGCTATGTTTGCCGCTCGTCATGGACCGTCGCTCGCGAGCAACCGCTGGTACAGCGCGACCGTTTCTTTGCCGATCCGGTCCGCGGCAAACCGGGCTTCCACCATTTGCCGCGCGGCGGCTCCGAAGCGCCGCCGCAGCCCGGCATCGCGCGCAAGCGCGAGCAGCGCCTGCGCCAGCGCATCCGCATCGTCGGGCGGCACCAGGATGGCGTTGACGTCCGCTTGCGCGATCTCGCGGCAGCCCGGGACATCGGTGGCGATCAGCGGACGGCCGCAGGCCGCCGCCTCGAGCAGGCTCTTCGGCAAACCCTCGCGGCGGGATGGCAGAACGGCTACATGCGCGCGCTTCCAGACCTCGCGGATGTCCTCGACATGGCCGAGCAGCTCCACCCCTGGCCTGCGCCGCCAGCCTTCGATCTCTTCGTCGGGGATCGATGACGGGTTGGCCGCATCGGCGCTCCCGGCGACGAGGAGGCGCAGGTCGCCGGCATGCTGACGCGCAATTGCGTGTGCGGCCATCAGCGTCCGGATGCCCTTGTCGTCGAGCAGCCGGCCGACAAAGGCCGCGGTCGGCGGGCCTTCCCGCTCCGGCAAGGGCACAAGGTTTTCGGTGTCGACACCGGAGCCAGCGATCGTGCTGAGGACATCGTCCGCGACACCGAGCCGCCGTAAGGCCTCGCGGTCGTCCGGATTTTGCACGAGCACGGCGGTCCGCGGCCGGCTAAACAGGAAGCGCAGCAGCGCGGAGAGAACGACATTGACCAGCCGCGCCTTCACGCTGCGCGAGGTGAAGCCGTATCCGAGCCCGGCCAGCGCGTTCAGCCGCACCGGCGGCAAGCCGAGCGCGGCGAGCGAGCCGATCACCGAGGGCTGCAAGGCGACGTGATGCACGATGGCGGGGCGCAGACGGCGATACAGAGCGCGGACCTGGCGGACGATGTCGAATACGTCGCGCGGATTGAGGCTTCCCCGGCACCAGTCGAGCGGATGCAGTTCGAAACCATGCGCGACGATATCCACCGCCCGCCCGCTCACGCGCGTGGCGACATGCACGCGGAACCCGGCATCGCGGGCAGCACAGGCCATGGGCAGCCGGTGCGAGAGGAAATACCAGTCGTCGGTCACGAGATAGACCAGCGCCGGATGCGTGGGCCGTGCAACCGCGCCGTCCGCGTTCATCGCGTCACGCTATCGTAGAGCGCCGCATAGGCGCTCACGGCGGCCTCGAGCGAGAAATTCGCGACGATGCGCTCGCGCGCCGCCATGCGGCGGCTGCGCCGTTCGTCCGCTGGAAGCGCGGCGATAGTGGACAGCGCTTGCGCCAGCGCGTCGCGGTCGCCGGGCGTCAGCACGTGACCGGCGGTCCCGACGATCAAAGCGGCATCGCCCACCCGCGTCGCTACCGGCACGAGCCCGCAGCTCATGCCTTCCGCCACGACATTGGAGAAGCCTTCGCCGAAGACCGAGGTGGAAACGACGATGTCGGCGGCCGCGTATAGACGCGGCAGATCCTGCCGCGCGCCGAGTGCCCGCGCATTAGCCGGCACAGCCAGACTCTCCGTGCCGCGTCCGACCAGGACACCCTGGATCTGCGGGAGCGCGCGTAGCACTTCGACGAAGCAGGCATGATCCTTCATCGGATCGACGCGGGCGATATGGATCGCGACCGTCCTGTCGGCCGCGATACCGAGCTCCCGGCGCACGGCGCTTCGCAGATTTTCGTCCGGACGGAATTTGTCGATATCGATGCCGTTGGGAATGATTTCGAGCCGGCGCGGCCGGTAACCCGCGGCCAGATGATGGTTGGCGCCGGCCTTGGAATTGGCGACCACGACATCCGGCCAGCGTGAAAGGCGCGCGCACCAGCGCACGATCGATGCATAGCGGTCCGCGTCCATGTTGGAGGCGCGCAGATTCCACAAAAGCCGGCGCCGATCCGCGCCGCGCGTCGACCTGTGCGCCAGCGCCGCCAGCAGGTCGCCATGATACATCCACCCCTGCAGCAGGTCGGGCGTGAAGGCGCGCACGATGTGGCGGAGCTTCAGGAGCCCGCCCGGCGCGCCAAGCGCGCCGGCCAGGCCGAGCACGGTGACGTCGATGCCGGCGTCGGCCCGGTTCGACGCGCTCACGCAGACGGTGACGTGGAAGCCGACGAAGGAGGACCTGAAGGCGAAGCAGGGCGTCTTCCAGCTCGAGGTGAAGGACCTCACGCACGGCGGCGCGGCCAAGGTCGTCGAGTGGACGTTCCCCGTCGGCGCCAGGAAGGCGCCGCCGGCGGTCGCGCCGCGCGCGTCGGACGCCGCCGAGGTGATCTTCACGATCCGCGAGCCGAAGCGCGTCGAGGCGACCGCGAAGGCCTACCCGTTCGACACGATGCTCGCGCTCGGCGCCGGGATGATGCGGCCGTCGATGCCGCCCGAGGCGGTGGCCAGGCTCGGCAAGCCCGACAAGAAGGCGCTCTTCCGCTCGTTCCTGAAGGGCATGGCGGAGATCCACCAGAACTCGCGCCTCGATCCCGACGCCAAGGAGTTCGACAAGGCGTCGTTCGGCAACCCCAGGGACTGGCAGCTCGTCGTCGTGCGCCCGCGCATCGACAAGAAGTTCCACGAGCTGCGCCTCGTCTACCAGGCGGTGAAGGCGCCCGAGCCGGTGTTCGCGATGTTCCGCGTGCGCCCCGTGCAGGACAGCCCGACGCTTCCGCCCGAGGCCAAGGCCGAGAACAACAAGGTGTTCTCCGAGCTCTTCTGGAAGGCCTTCCTCGACGACACGGGCGCGGTGAACGCGAAGCTCGCCGCCGATCCGAAGGCGCACGGCAAGGCGGTCGCCGCCTTCGTGAAGGCCGTGCTCACGTACAAGGGCTCGGCGCCGTGGGCGGTGCCCGGCTTCATCGCGCTGCCGACGGAGGCGCGCATGGGCGGCGGCTCCGCCCGCAACCCCGACGGCAGCTACCGGTCCGGCGACGGCTGGGCGTGGAGCGTGATGAAGCCGATGCCGACCGCCGACGGCGCCGCGCAGGCGTACGTGAACATCGGCATCCCGGGCTTCTGGACGCACGTCGTGCCGTCGCCCGACAAGAAGGCGTGGGTCGGCAAGTGCGCGCCCGCGTTCGATCCCGACGACAAGCGCCACAAGCCCGGCTGGGAGGTGCTGTGCCGGAAGGCGCTCGGCTTCGTCGACCTCCCCGCCGACGAGGGCGGCAAGGTCGTGCCGGCGAAGCTCGACGCCGTCAACCTGTTCAAGGCGCACAAGCTGGGCGCCTCGGTCGACAACCTGCCGCTCGACGACGCGCGCCGCGATCACGGCGAGGAGAACGGCATGACCTGCGCGCAGTGCCACATCCGGAACTTCGGCGTGCGCGACTACACCGATCCCGCGACGGCCGATCCGTCGGCAGGGATGCCGAAGGGACGCAACCGCAGGCTCCCGACGCTGAACTTCCAGATCGTGCCGAGCCACACGTGGGAGGCCTACACGCTCGAGTTCATGCAGGACCAGGAGTGCAAGACGAAGCAGCACCTCGAGACCGCGCTCGGCAAGGCACCCGCGCTCTCCTGCCCGCTCGCCGACCCGGCCGCGCCGCGCGTGACCGTGCCCCTCCCATCGCCGATCGCCGCCTACCCGTGAAGCCCGAGAAGCCCGCGAAGCGCGACAAGCTCCCGGTCGTCGACGAGAAGGGCAAGGCCAAGGGCGGCAAGGCCGCCAAGGTGAAGGCCGGCGGCTGGGCGGCGTTCACCGACGGCGGCAGCGCGCCCGGCTACATCGTCGCGGCGCGCGTCGTGCTCGTGCTGGCGCTGTGCGCGACGGTGCCGACGCTGCTCGGCGTCTCGCACGGCAACCGCATCCTGTGGACGATCGCGATCGCGGCCTTGCCGCTCTTCTGGGTCGTCGCCGGCTACCACGTGTGGCGGCGCATCTGCCCGCTCGCCGTCGCCGGTCAGCTCGGCCGCCTCGTCGGGCGCCCCGGCACGAAGAAGGTCGACGGCTGGCTCGCCGAGAACTACCTGTTCCTCCAGCTCGGGCTGATGCTGGTCGGGATGTCGCTGCGCCTGGTCGCGACCAACGGCTCGGCGATCTGGCTGTCGGGGTTCCTCATCACCGTCGTCGTCGCGGCGGCGCTCGTCAGCTTCGTCTACGGCGGCAAGACCTGGTGCAACTTCATCTGCCCGGTCGGCGTCGTCGAGAAGATGTACACGGAGCCGGCGCGCGCCGCCGGCGGCAAGAGCGAGCTGACGAGCCAGTGCGCGCCGTGCGTCGCGTGCAAGAAGCACTGCCCCGACATCGATCTCGAGCAGGGCTACTGGAAGGAGCTGCCGGACCGCGGGCGTATCGTCTACTTCGCGTGGCCCGGCATCGTCATCGCCTTCTACGTCTACTACTGGCTCTGCGCCGGCACCTGGGACTACTACTTCAGCGGGTACTGGGCGTACGAGCGGACGCAGCCCCAGACCTGGCTCGACGACGGCTTCCACTTCCTGGGCGGCATCCCGCGCGTCGTCGCGGCGCCGCTCACGCTCGTCGTGTTCGGGGCGGCGTCGGTGGCGCTCTTCGTCGGCGTCGAGCGGCTCCTGTGGAGGCGCATCGGCAAGGGCCAGGCCGCCGGCGCGCCGGAGCCGCAAGACGCGACCGACGCGAAGCTCCGGCTGCGCCACCGGCTGCTGGCGATCGCCGGCTTCACGGCGTTCGTCGCGTTCTACTTCTTCGCCGGACAGCCGTCCTTGCGCCGCCTGCCCGAGTGGGCCGTGCGCGGCGCGGGCGCGGTCGTCGTGTTCGCGGCGGCCGCGATCTTCTTCCGCCGCTTCCGCCGGCAGGAGGCGGAGTACGTGCAGGAGAAGTTCGCGCAGAAGATCCTGAAGAAGTGGGAGTGGGGCGACGCGCCGCCGTCGGACGACCTCAAGGACATCTACCTCCTGCACACCGAGCGCACCAAGCAGCGCGAGGCGCGGCTGCGCGCCTACAAGGAGACGGTGCGCGAGCTCGTCGCCGACGGCCTCGTCACGCGCGCCGAGCTGGTGATCCTCGACAGCCTGCGCGCCCAGCTCGGCATCAGCGACAAGGATCACCAGAAGGTGATCGGCGAGCTGTCGGCCGAGGAG
>WBUW01000124.1 GCA_008933495.1 Pseudorhodoplanes sp. | reverse complement strand
CACCAGGATCGACCACACGAACAGCGGCATCTTGTGCAGCGTCATGCCCGGCGCGCGCATGTTGAAGATGGTGGTGATGAAGTTGATCGCGCCGAGGATCGAGGAGGCGCCGGCCAGATGCACCGACAGGATCGCGAAATCGACCGCCGGCCCGGGATGACCGGACGTCGACAGCGGCGCATAAAGCGTCCAGCCGGCGCCCACGCCCGGGGAGCCGGGCTCGCCTTCCACGAACAGCGAAATGCACAACAGCGCAAACGAGGCCGGCAGCAGCCAGAACGAGATGTTGTTCATGCGCGGGAAGGCCATGTCCGGGGCGCCGATCATCAGCGGCACGATCCAGTTGCCGAAGCCGCCGATCATCGCCGGCATGACCATGAAGAAGATCATGATCAGGCCATGCGCGGTGGTGAACACGTTGAAGGCGTGCGCATCCCCGAAAATCTGCATGCCGGGTTGCTGCAGTTCCATGCGCATGCCGATCGACAAGGCGCCGCCGATCAGACCGGCGACGAGCGCGAACACAAGGTACATCGTGCCGATGTCCTTGTGATTGGTGGAATAGGCGAAGCGCCGCCAGCCGGCCGGGATGGCGTGGTCGTCATGAGCGGCGGGGGCGGAGTAATGCGCCGTCTGAGCCATGGTTGAGGTTCCTTAAGGTCTTATTGGTTGTTGGTCTTGGTTGTCGGTCGCTTGGAAGCGCGGAGGCGCTGCATGACCGGTCGCACGACCGTGCAGCGCCGGGTCGCGTCAGTGTTCGGTCCGCACCTCGCGCGCCGCCACGGTCAGCGGGTCGCGCGCGCCGGTCGCATATTTCTTCTTGGTTTCCTCGATCCAGGCCGCGAATTCGCGATCGCTGACCACGCGCACGGCGATTGGCATGAAAGCGTGATCCTTGCCGCACAGTTCCGAGCACTGGCCGTAATAAACGCCTTCGCGCTCGGCCTTGAACCAGGTCTCGTTCAGGCGCCCGGGAACGGCGTCGATCTTGATGCCGAAAGCCGGAACCGCGAACGCATGAATGACGTCCGCGCCGATCACCTGAACGCGCACCACCTTGTTCACCGGCACGACGAGGTCGTTATCGACGGCGAGCAGGCGCGGCTGGTTCGGCTTGCGGTCCTTGTCCTGCAGCATCAGCGAGTCGAATTCGAACTTGCCGTGGTCGGGATAGGAATAGGACCAGAACCATTGTTTGCCGGTTGCCTTCACGGTGACGTCGGCCTGCGGAATCGCCTGCTGGAAGAACAGCAGGCGGAAGGAGGGGACCGCGATCGTGACCAGGACGAGGACCGGGATGACCGTCCAGGCCACTTCGAGCAGGGTATTATGCGTGGTCTTGCTCGGGGTCGGATTGGAACGCGCGTTGAAGCGCACCATCACGATCACCAGCAGCAGGAGCACGAACAGGGAGATGGCGGTGATGATGTAGAGTAGCAGGTTGTGAAACCAGGCGATGTTCTCCATCACCGGCGTTGCCGCGGCCTGCAGGCCGAGTTGCCAAGACGACGGCTGGCCGGTCGAGGCGATGGCCTGTGCGGATACCGCCAGAACGGCGGCAGCCGCCCAAGCGAAAGCGATCAAGAATCTCTGCACCTGCATGGTCCTGTTTGCTCCTTCGGCAAATCCGTCACGAATTCATGCCAATCCGCTGGGATCCAAGGTCGTCGCGGGGCAACCCGCTCTCGGCATGGCTTCCGCCAGGGGACAAAAATCCGCATGCGCGCGCGGCGGGACGGGGAATTCCCTGCTTTTCAAACCATAATTTAGACTGGCTCGCAACGAGGCTGATATTCCGTCCAATGCAACATCCCGTGAGGCAAAAGCCGGCAAAACCGCATTCTTGACACCCTTTCCCCGGCATGTACCGAGGCCCGTGATCAAGCCGCCCGGGCGATTCGCCGGTTCGGGACCGCCGCGCAGCCGGCTGCACGGCGCGCTGGTCAGGATAAGGGGAAGAATGAGCCTCCACCGTCTTACGCACCGGTCCGCCCTCCCGGTCCTCGTGCTTTTGCTGGCTGCAACCGCGTGCGCCGTCCGCGCCCAGGCGCAGGGCGCCGTGCGTTCGGTGCATGGCGAGTGGCAGGTGCGCTGCGATACGCCGCCCGGTGCCCAGGGCGAGCAATGCGCGCTCATCCAGAGCGTCACCGCCGAAGACCGCGCCAATGTCGGCCTGACCGTGATCGTGCTGAAGACCGCCGACAAGAAGAGCCGCCTGATGCGGGTGGTTGCGCCGCTCGGCGTGCTGTTGCCGTCCGGACTTGGACTGAAAATCGACAATGCCGATATCGGACGCGCCGGATTCGTGCGCTGCCTGCCCAACGGCTGCGTCGCCGAGGTGGTGATGGACGACAACCTGATCAAGCAATTGCGCGGGGGAACGACGGCGACCTTCATCATCTTCCAGACCCCGGAGGAGGGCATCGGCTTTCCGATGGGCCTGAAGGGCTTCGGCGAAGGCTATGACAAGCTGCCCTGAGCCGCGGGGACGGGCTCCGGGTCCGGCATTTGGCCGCGAAACGGCCTCGAAATCGTCGGCGGCTGCCATTATGTGTCGTCACTGACGTCGTCTTTCCCGTGAACGCCCGGTGATCCGCCCATGACCCAAGCGCCGACCTCCCTGATTGACCGCGCCGGCCTCGACCGCGCCCGGGTCACGACCATTCTCACGCACGGGCTGGACGGGGCGGACGACGGCGAATTGTTCCTCGAATACCGCCAGTCGGAGGCGCTCCTTTTCGACAATCACCGGCTCAAGCAGGCCACCTACGACACCGTCCAGGGGTTCGGGCTGCGCGCGGTCAAGGATGAGGCGGTCGGCTATGCGCATGCCTCCGATGTTTCCGAGGCCGCGATCCGGCGCGCGGCGGACGCGGTGCGGGCGGTGAAAGGCGGCTATTCCGGCTGCTATGCCGAGGCGCCGCCGCGCAGCAACGTGCGGCTCTACGCCGACGACAATCCGCTCGATGCGCCGGGCTTCGAGGCGAAGGTGAAGCTGCTTCAGGAGATCGATGCCTATGCGCGCGCCAGGGATCCGCGCGTGCGGCAGGTCTCGGTCAGTCTCGGCGCGTCCTGGCAGGTCGTCGAAATCCTGCGCGCGGACGGCGAAACCTATCGTGACATCCGTCCGCTCGTGCGCGTGAACATTTCGGTGGTTGCCGGCGACGGCACGCGCCAGGAGACCGGCAGCCACGGCTATGGCGGGCGCGAAGGCTATGAACGTTTCATCGAATCGGGCGCCTGGCGCACCGCCGCCGACGACGCGGTGCGGCAGGCGCTGGTCAACCTGCAATCAATTTCCGCGCCGGCCGGCGAAATGGACGTCGTGCTCGGTCCCGGCTGGCCCGGCGTCATGCTGCACGAGGCGGTGGGCCATGGCCTCGAAGGCGACTTCAACCGCAAGGCGACGTCGGCCTTTGCCGGCCTCATGGGCCAGAAGGTTGCCGGCAAGGGGGTCACCGTGGTCGATGACGGCACCATCGCCGCGCGCCGCGGCTCGCTGTCGATCGACGACGAAGGCATGCCCACCAACAAGACCGTGCTGATCGAGGACGGCATCCTCGTCGGCTACATGCAGGACCGCCAGAACGCGCGCCTGATGAACATGAAGCCGACCGGCAACGGCCGCCGCGAATCCTATGCGCACGTGCCGATGCCGCGCATGACCAACACCTACATGCTGGCGGGTGCGCGCGATCCGGCCGAGATTCTGGCGTCGGTGAAGAACGGCATCTATGCGGTGAATTTCGGCGGCGGGCAGGTCGACATCACCTCGGGCAAATACGTGTTCCAGTGCACCGAGGCCTACCGCATCGAGAACGGCAAGGTCGGCGCGCCGCTCAAGGGCGCCATGCTGATCGGCAACGGCCCGACCGACCTGCATCGCGTCTCGATGGTCGGCAACGATCTTTCGCTCGACGCCGGCATCGGCACCTGCGGCAAGAACGGCCAGGGCGTGCCGGTCGGCGTCGGCCAGCCGACGCTGCGCATGGACCGCATCACCGTCGGCGGCACCGGCTGATGCGCAAGCCGCCCTCATCCTGAGGCGCGCTCCGAAGGAGCGCGTCTCGAAAGATGCGGGCGGCCTCATGGTTCGAGACGCATCGCTGCGCAATGCTCACCATGAAGCCGTTTCCGACCGCTCCCGCCGCCCGCGCAGCAGCGTGACTTCCGCGCCCGCGCCGCGGCGGCCCAAGCTGCGATGATCCGGCCTGCCGGCCGCAGGCCACCAGCGGAGGATACCAAGTCGGTCGCCTTTGCCAGGGCGTCTGTCCTCCGGGGTTGTCGCAGAGCAAGCCTCAAACACGCAGATAAGTTCACGCAATCTGCGCAGGCTTGATTGCAATGCGCGCAACGCCGGAGATTTCGGCTTTCCGTGGTGACTGCAAGCTCGTGTGGCCAAACGCGATTGCCATGCGAGGCCGCGGGCAGGCTGAGAGCCCGGCGTTCCGCGCGTCCTGCAAATCGAGGGGCAAGGAATGCGTGTTCGGCAATGAGGGTGTGCCCGGCGCCTTTCAAACAATACGGGCGATGGAGCGCGTCCGCTGCAGGCAGGATCCGGTCAAGGGCGCGGACTGCGGGGCATCGGCCGTAATCATGATATGATTGATATGATGAGGAATGAAATCTGACTGGCTCGCCGTCGGGTCTCCAGTGAAGTCGGTTTCATGGCCTTCGGTACTCCATTGGAGGAATCGTTTGAGCAGGATAGTCGCAGCCGTGTTGACGATGCTGGCGCTCGGCGGAATGGAATCGGCGCCTGCTTCCGGACAGACCTCCAGCCCGGCCATGGTCGCGGAGGCAACGAAGGCAACAAAGAACTGCACGCTCATTTGCATGCGCAAGTTCTCCGATTGCATGCAATACGGCCTTAACTGGGGATACGCTCGCTGTAAGGACGATCGTACCCGTTGCGAGCGGACATGCGCGAAAGAACAAATTCGCCTGCGGAAGGACGATAACTAAAACTCACTCGTGTGCGCCCACGGCGAACGCACTTCGAACGTGCCGCGTCCGGAACACGGGCTTGGTCGTCCGGCTTCAGCGGACAACGCCGGAAATGCAGCAGGGTTTGCGCCGCGGCGGCTTGATCTGGCTTTTCAGGAAACAGCGCGCGCTCGCCCCGATATAGCCCGGGCGCACATAGGTCCAGGCCCGGCAGCGGCCGTCGGCCTCGCAGGCCATCTGGCAGGTCTTGCCATCGGGGTCGGCGACCACCGGCGCCTCGCGATAGTCGCCGCCCAGCCGGTCGATGGAATATTCCACCGCGCCGTCCCTGGGTTCGACGACCGCAGCCCCGCGCACGCCCGAGACGCAGCAATCGTTCTTTACCGGTGGTGTGACCTTGTTCTTGAGCCAGCAGACCGCCTTGTCGACCGCCGTGTGCGGGTAGGAAAAGCTCCAGGCCCGGCAGCGGCTGTCGCGCTCGCAACTCGCCGCGCAGGCGGCCGGATCGCCGGCCCGGACCGGAAAACTCAAATAATCGCCGCCAGGCCGGTCGTACCCGGACTGAGCCCGAACGCCGGACGGTCCGGAGATTCCGCAGACAAGGATGAAAACGGCAACCGCCATGATCGGGAAAGACCGCATGATCCTCCAGCGTCGACAGTTCGGTGCCCCGGGCGTGCATGTTAAAGAAGCACCTGCGATGACGCGAGACCGTTGTCGCCCCCGAAGGAACGCTCGTCCACCGGACAAACGGTCGAACACGCCGCAGCCGAAATCTTCCCTCCATCGATCAAGCTTTGTTGCCGCCGCGGCGGCTACACAGGCGCGCGGCCAGACCGCCGGCGGATAGCCGTATCGATGCTGTGAATTGCCCGCCAAATGAAAGCGCCCACCGGGGGCCGGTGGGCGCTTCGGGTCCGCGATCCTGCGAGGGGAGGCAGGGGAGGCGGACCGGCGGCCGATCCGGGGAGGATCGGCCGGGGCAGCGGAAAGGGAGCGCTACAGGGTGTAGCGGGCCGGACGGTCGGTCCGAGGGAGCGAAAAGCCCGAATCCGGGACCAAAGCAGGCGAGGGTAGGTTCGCCGCTCCACGATGGGTGCCATATCGGCGGTTGGCGCGCCGTTCGCGCGCGCGCGCCGCCAGTATCGCGGTCGGATCCGCCCAAAGCGGCTGGCCAAAGGCGTCGCGCAGGTCGCTGCGCGTGAGGCCGATATCGGCCAGCATCCGGTCGTTCATTCCCGCAAGCGCGGCCGCGTCACGGCGGTGTTGCAGCGCCCGGGCGACTTTGCGCAGCCCCGCGACCATGGCGCCGGCAATCAGGGTCAGCGTCGAAGGCCGGTAAGGGGGCGACAGGCTCCATTGAAGCGGGGTCATCACGGAACCTCCATGGTTTCGGGGGTGCGGACGAGACCTCCGGCGAACGGCCGGAGCCACCCGAATTCGAAACTGATTGCGATACAGCGTCCTTATGCCCCCGAGCTATTGATAAGTGAAACGAATGTTTTTAATCTGAATGATCATCGCTTGTGATAATTGAAGTTCATAGCGCGAAAACTGCGGGAGTCCGGCATGGCCGCCCTCATCGATATCGACCAGTTGCGGACCTTCATTGCGATTGCCGAGACCGGCAGCTTCACCAAGGCCGCCGAAATCGTCCACAAGACCCAGTCCGCCGTCTCCATGCAGATGAAGCGGCTCGAGGAGCGCCTCGACAAACCGGTCTTTGCCCGCGACGGGCGCGCCTCGAAGCTGACCGACGACGGCGAACGCCTGCTCGAATATGCGCGCCGCATCGTGAAGCTCAATCTCGAAGCACTCGCGCTGTTTGCTGGGCCGGAACTGACCGGCAGCGTGCGGCTCGGGGTGCCCGACGACTATGCCGACCGTTATCTGCCGGAAATCATGGCGCGCTTCTCGCGCGCCTATCCGGGTGTCGAACTGACCGTGATCTGCGAGCCGTCGGTCGACCTTCTGGAGCGGATCGATTCCAATGAGCTTGATCTGGCGATCATCACGACGGCGGCCGGGCAGCGGCCTTCGGAAACCTTTCGCCGCGAACGCCTGCTCTGGGTGACCTCGAACCGCCACGCCACGCATCGGGAAGAGCCGCTGCCGCTGGCGCTCGGGCGGCAAAGCTGCGCCTGGCGGCGCCTGGCGCTCGAATGCCTGGAGAAGGAGAACCGGCCGCACCGCCTGCTCTATACGAGTTCGAATGCCGGTGCCGTGGCCGCCGCCGTGCTCGCCGGCCTTGCGATTTCGGTGCTGCCGGAATCGGGGCTGCGGCCCGGGATGCGGGTGCTGACGCCGGCCGACGGATTTCCGGAATTGCCCTATTGCCGGATCGGCCTGGTGCGCAATCCGCACGAGACGACGGCGCTCGCCGATGCGCTTGCCGAGCACATCATCTCCTCGCTCGACAACATGTCGGAGGCGACCGCGCAGGCGGCGGAATAGCCGTCAGCTCAACGACGCGGCTCTGGCGCCGAGCAGGCGCACCAAGTCGGCCGGCGGCAACTCGATCTGCAGGCCGCGCCGGCCGCCATTGAAGAACACGGTTGCGTGGCTGAGGGCATCCCTTTCGATGAAGACGGCGACGCGTTTTTTCTGGCCGAACGGCGAGATGCCGCCGACCCGATAGCCGGTGATGCGTTCGGCGTCGGCCGGCTTGAGCATGGCGGCCTCCTTCGCATTCGCCGCCGCCGCGAGCTTTTTCAAGCTGACTTCGCGGTCGGACGGCGCCAGCACACACACGGTGGCTTCGTCCGCGCGGGCCATCAGGGTCTTGAGC
>WBUW01000123.1 GCA_008933495.1 Pseudorhodoplanes sp. | reverse complement strand
CGGGCACGATCCAGAATGGTCAGACCCTGCAGGTGCGCCTGACAAGCGCCAACGCCTACAGCACTGCACGCAGCGCAACGGTGACGGTCGGCACCGGAAGCAACAACTGGAGCGTGACGACGGCGGCCTGCGGCGGAGACCTTGTTGGAGGCTATTGCTGGTATACCGGGGCTTGGGGCAATAGCTGCACCCAGATTTGCAGCAGCCGCGGGGGCTGCGATATTGCCGGCACTCGGGACTATGCGGGAAGCGGCGGCACGGATGCACGTTGCGTGGCTGTTTTGAACGCGCTTTCCATGGACAGCGGCGGCATCGACGCGTACGGGAACTCTAGCTACCACACTGGGTGCGGTTTGCTTAACGGAGCGGAAGTTTATCGGATGCGATGGAAGGACGGCACGACAAATTGCGGCGACTCTTTCGCCAATGTGAGACGCGCCTGCGCCTGCAACAATTGACCGTGTCCCACCCCCTGCGGACGCACCCGGCGGTATCAGGACAGGCGGCTCGGCGGTTCGCCCGCGGCGACGGCGGCGGGTTTACCCTCGTCGAACTGGCGATCGCCATCGTCATCGTCGGGCTTCTGATCGGCGGGATTATCAAGGGCGCGGCGATGATTGAATCCGCGCAGGAGAAGCGGCTGATCACCGTGATTCAGGAAATCAGGACGGCCACGCTGCTGTTCCGGGATCACCACGGAGCGATGCCCGGCGACATGGCGGACGCGATGGAAAGGCTACCCGGCTGCACCGCCGCCGCACTCTGTGAAAACGGCGACGGCAACGGACTGGTCGCCTCCGACGGCTCTGATCAATACGACTGGCTGTCGCCGCTCGTCGGCACCGGAATCGAACACGAGGCCGTCCAGGCCTGGAAGCATCTCGCCCTTGCCGACCTGATTACCGGCGTCGAGCCCTCGGGCGATCCGAATGTCTCGTCATGGGGTCTTACGCGCCCGCGCTCGCTTCTGGGCGGAGGATTCGAGTTTTATTACGACGCCTATGTCGGCGCCGGCGGTCGTCCCGGCCACACGCTCCGCCTCTCTGAAAACGGGCTTTCGGCTGCCGTGGCTTTCGGCGAGCCGGTCAGGGGGGCGCTGACCCCACGCCAGTCCGCCGCCCTCGATATTATGATCGACGACGGCAATCCCGCCACCGGCGACGTCGTTGCCGACTACGGCACGCCCCTGGACGAGTGCAAGGATACAGCCGGCGCAGCAGCGCTCTATCGCGAGAGCGACGACGCGGCGGCGTGCATCCTCTACATCCATGTCAGCCCTTAGATCCGGCGCCGCGCAAAAGGGAAACTAAAAACGATCAGGGGACCGCATCGAGCCGGCTGGCGACCGTGCAGTTCAGCGCATGGCATAAGCTCTGCGTGCGCATTTCGCGCAGACGGGGAAGGACACGCTGAGCGCATCCCCGCTTCCCGTAGCTCCGCAGCGTCGCATCAAGGCGATCGCCGATATCAATGCTTCAATATGGCTGTCCAACCAAGTAGCCGACTCATCGTCTCAGCCGCCTTTCTGGCAATCAACAGATTAACAATATAGAAATACATTGACATAATCTAGGTTATTCTGGTAGAGACGGAAATTATACTGATATATTTTTGAAATGCAAGGAGTAACAGCGATGAACCTAGTATTTAAAACAGCAATTGCAGGGACGGCCGCTTGCGGCGCGGTTGCGATCGTGGCGGCTGTTTGTTGCGCTTTCTCAGGCGGTAGTGCGCCGCTGACCGGGTCGGCCGATTGCCCGGCTGTTGGCGCCACCTGCGGGGACGGAACGATCTATGCCGGTATTTCGGAAAACGGCACTGACAACCAAGGTGAGCCGCTCAAAAGCGGCCTACAGCCGGATGGCTCCTTCTGTTACCGGTTCAACCGCCCGCTGACAAAGGAAGAAAAGCGGGCTTTTGATGAAGGAGGGATCGCCGTCCGTGGGGACTATTGGTGCTTGTCGGAATTTCAATCTCAGCTGCTGATGCTGCAACAACTCAAGGTTGACATTGACCGCCTTGAAATGCAGCTCGGCGCCGGAGCCAACCCCGCCCCCTCGCGAAACGAATTCGGCCCGAGACACGCGAGCCCCTAGACTGGTGTATCGCGTCCCACGACGCTGCAAGCAAGCCGACTATCGCGGTTCGCGTCTGGGGACACAATGAATTCATTGTGTCCCCAGTTGGCGTGTCCTTGATTGGCTTCTAGACCCCGTACGCCTAGAACGGCCGCGGTGCCGGCGTGGTGTGCTTCACTTCGCGCCGCTGCTGCTCTTGCCGTATGAGCTGAGCGTGCTTGCGCCGCTCTTTCCCGCGCCGGCTGAGCGACCGCACCGGTTGAGCGCATTGCATAAAGCCCTGTGCGCGCATTTCGCGCAAACGGGGAGCGAGACGCTCGGCGCATCCCGCTTCCCGCGGCTTCCGCAACGTCGCATCAAGGCGTCCGCGCCGCGCCCGGCCTTGACCGCTTCGGCGAGGCAGGAAAACGCGGCCAGCGATCGCTGACGGCAGGACGTTCAGGCACGACGGAAGGCCCTTCGTTTCGTTGCGCCCGGACGCGCCGTCAGCCAGGCCCTGGAATTTCCCGACAACGCATCACCTTCCCGAAGACCCGCGAGCGCCGATGCCGGGATTGGATTCTCGTCGTTCTTCGCAGGCACGCGCCGCTTCTGTCCGCGCCATGACTCTCCTTCGGCAAGGTGTTCCCGACGATCACGCAAGTCATGAGCCGCCGCGCAGCCGGTTCAAGGCCAAGCCCGAAAAGGGTGCCGCCGGGTGTCCCCCACCTTCACTGCGTTGCAGGCCGGGAGATACCCCTCCCGGCGTCAGCCAGGAACCGCCCGCTTTTCCGGCAGCTCCGGATGACAGCGTGTCGAGAACATCTAACAGAAGGAGAAAGATCATGGCACAGAACAGCAACAGCACGACCGGCAAGAGCCGCGAATCCAACCCCCCGGCCTTCATCGCCTACGCGGTGTCCGACCAGGGCCGCGGCCGGAAATTCTGGACCCGCCTCGGCGCCGTCCGGAAGCACAAGAAAGGCGAGGGCTTCAACATCTACCTGAACGTCCTGCCGATCGACTTCGACGGCCGCATCGTCCTCCTGCCGCCGAAGGCGGACGAGGACACCGGCGAGCAGGCGCAGGCCGAAGACGCCGACGCCGATGCCGGCGAGGAACTCGGGGAGGGCGCGTAAGCGCCCTGAGACTGCTGACAAAGTAACGAAAGTCCTCGCCAAGCGCGAGGACTTTTGATTCAATAGAAGTATGTTGAAAAAAGAAGAACCGTATCAGACGGAATGGGAATGGGTCACTGTAGAGTCACTGGTTCCCGGCGATCATCTTCTCCGCAAGATTGATCTTTGTATAGACTTCGGCTTCATCCGCGAGCGCGTCGCACACTTATATTGTGAGGACAACGGCCGCCCGGCCCTCGATCCCACACTATTGTTCAAGGCGCTGTTCATCGGCTACCTGTTCGGCATCCGGTCTGAGCGGGCGTTGATGCGGGAGATCGAGGTCAATGTCGCCTATCGGTGGTTCCTCGGCCTGGGACTGACGGACAAGGTGCCCGATGCCTCGACGATCTCGCAGAACCGCCGCCGCCGGTTCAACGGCTCGGGCATCCATCAGGAAATCTTTGACGAGATCGTGCTGCAGGCGCTGAACGCGGGCCTGGTGGACGGACACGTCATATATACGGACAGCACGCATCTGAAGGCGAACGCCAACGAGCAAAAGTTCAATCTTGTGATGGTGGAAAGATCGCGCGCCGCGTACTGGGACGATCTGGATCAGGATATCGAGGCGGATCGCCTGGCCCACGGCAAGGAACCGGCAAGCGCCAAGCCGCGCCAGCCGAAAGCGAAGGAAACCCGGATCAGCCGCACCGATCCCGAGAGCGGTTTCATGGCGCGGAAGCGGAAACCCAGAGGCTTCTATTATCTGGATCACCGCAGCGTCGACGCCGCGTATTCGATCATCACCGATACCCATGTCACGCCGGGCAACGTGCACGACACCTATCCGTATCTTGAGCGGCTCGACCGGCAGCGGGAGCGGTTCGGCTTCGATGTTTACGCCGTCGGCCTTGACGCCGGTTACGCGACGACAAGCATCGCGAAGGGGCTTGAGGATCGGGACATCATGGGCGTCACCGGCTATCTGCGCCCCACGCCGAGCAGGACGTCCGTGCCGAAGAAGGAGTTCCAATACGACGCCGGGCTGGATACCTACCGCTGCCCGGAAGACCACGACCTGAAATACGCGCGAACCGACAAGGAAGGCTACCGCCACTACAAGAGCGATCCGAAAGTCTGCGCCGGCTGCGCGTTGCGTGAGTCATGCCTTGGCAAAACCACGAAAGTGAAAACCGTCGTCCGTCATATCTGGCAGGAGAGCCGTGAGCGCACGGATCGTCACCGCCTGACGCCGTGGGGAAAGAAGATATATGCCCGGCGCAAGGAAACGGTTGAGCGCAGCTTCGCGGACGCCAAGCAGCTTCACGGCCACCGCTATGCGCGCATGCGCGGCATAGTGAAGGTGCGCGAGCAATGTCTGCTGGCCGCTGCGGCGCAGAACATGAAGAAAATCTCCATGCTGCTTGCGCCGTGCCGGTTGCTGACCCCGTCCGGCATGCAGGCCACGCCGCAAGCGGCCTGACCCAGGCACGCGCGTGCCCTCGATCTCCGAGGTTCCCCCGCAAAACATCGCCACAATGCCAAAAATACTCGCCGTCTTGATCTTCCTCGCGAAGAAATATCGGCGATTGTCATAGTAGACATGAAAAGCGCCTGTGTTCCCGCTCGTCGAGAAATGAACAAACCCCGCCGGAAAAAGGCGGGGTTTGTCAGCGGTCTCAGGGCGCGTAAGCGCCCTCTTCTTCCCTTTCTTATCCTCAGCAAAAAGCGCCCGCGCGGGCGCTTTTTCTTTTCGCCGGTTCAGCAGCCCGGTACGATTCCAGCCGGAAGAAACGGGAGCCGATGACGGGACGCACGCTTGATCCAGAAATAGTTGCCGCCGCGATGCGCAAGGCGCTGCGCGAGCTCTGCCGCAAGAACGGCGTCGTCTTCGACCCCGGCCCCGACTTCGATCCGTGCGACTATCACAAATTCGCCCCCGAAGACGTGGCCGCGATTCACAACCACAAGCGCGGCGCTGGCGCCGGGATGTGGTTCCGCCTTCGCGACGGGCGGGTCTTCGATCGAACCGGCGCCGCCGACGAGCGCGATCCCGCCCTCTACGACACGTGGAAGGACTGATGGCCGCGATGAAGAAGCCTTACGGCAAACGGCCGAAAACATCGAAGGCCGCGCCTCCATCAGCTGCACCGGAGAGCACCGCCTTCAAAATCAGACTGCGCGGCAAGGACAACGCGCCGCTGACAATCCCTGACTTGAATCAGGGTCTTTACGAGGCGATGCGCAGACTCTCGCGCTACGGCGGCTACCGCGCCAAATGGGCGACGCTGTATTTGACGCTCGTTGACGAAAACGGACAGGAAGTGCGGATCAACGAAGAGGGCGAATGGACGATCTTCCCCTATCAGAGCGCCGCCGACGAGCACGACGCCTGAAATGCCCCCGCCTTTGCGAATTAAGGCCCCCTGAATGCGATGATTTTGGGGGGCTTCTTCGGTGCCAGTGTTATGTCAAACGCATCAGCGGGCCTTTGTCGGCCAGGAGGCAGCGATCCTACCGGGCGAGTGGAATGCCCGCGAACGAAGCGTCCTTGAATCGCGTATCCTTGCCTTTCCTGAGAATCACGCGAAGCAGCGCAGATACCCTGTCGCTTTCGACCTCCTCAGAGCTTGCCTCCGTCGAGAGGCGAAACCCGTAGGGCACCCCCGGATCAAGGAGCGTCCAGTTCTCGTTCTTCACCTGCGCGATGCAACTCTCCGTTTCGTGGCCCCGGTAGCTGGGGCAGGTCGCGAAGCCCTGGATTGCGAATCGGCGCGCCGCCGCTTCGCCGCGAAGCGTGACGCTCGAATCCTCATAGGCCGCGATGATCGCAAGGACAGGTTCGCCGCCGGTGTTCACGGCGCTGAATTCCAGCAGGACCTGCTTGCCATCGACAATCGAGGCGCTATCGAGCCGCAGGCTTAGCGAGTCCACGACCCTGACCTCCGGGGCGAAGCCGCCGCTTGCCGCCCCGCTGCTGTCTTTTGCCGAAAGCGCTTCGAGAGCCTCGATGCGGCGCTCCAGACAGGAAATCGCTTCGTTGATTGCCGCCGGCCCGGCCGCAAGATCTCCGGCGGACAGCGGCGCCGTCGAGCAGGCCTGCGCGGAACCTGGCGACGTTGACAACAGGTGCAGGACGGTTGTGACCGTCACGGCAGCAACGACGTTCCTCATAACGGGCCTGCGACTATCGTGTAGGTCGTTGCGGGCGAGTGTGGCATGTTTTTCGTGTGCGCTGAACAGGGTTTGCGGTGAGATGATGCGCCGCCTGCTTATCTTCGCGTTCGCGTGTCTGTCGGCCGGCGGCGCGGCCGCGCAGGACGCACCGTGCCGCGCCCCGAATCCCGGCGATATTGCGGCCGTCTATGCGTGCTTTCAGTCGGGCGGGTTTGGCCCGATCGACCGCCTCACCTGCGAGGATGCCCGGGGCCGATACCTGTCGCTGCTCACGCAATCGGGACTGACCGGCAACCGGGCGCAGCAATATCTCCCTGCGTGCGAGCTCATCGCGCGGGTCGTTTCCGATCTGACCGGGAGCATCCCGGAATGGAATGGCTGCCTCGGTTACCCTGGCGGCTTCGACGCCGGGCATTTCAGGCGGTGTCTGGGCGCGGCCCCCGAAAGCAGGAGCTGTCCCGAACTGATCGAAGCGTACCGGCAAGGTCTCGCCGCCGCCGACCGGTACGGGCAGCTTCCCGCGCTCTATCGCAATCCCGATTGCGAAACCGTGGCTGCCGCCCTGACGCCCGCCGGGCCGGCCTCGATAAAAACGGAGGCGGCGCAGGCCGATGCCCCGCGCGCAACGCCGCCCGAATGGGTCAAGTGCCTCGGCTACGACCCCGCGAATGCCGGCGCCCACATGAAGTCCTGCCTGGGGCCGGACTATGCGGTGCTGCTCTCCTGCGAGGCGGTGCAGCGCGCCTATGAGCAGAATCTGAAGGCGGCATACAACGGCCTGCCGCCCGGATACCTGCGCGTCACCTGTCCGCAGGCCGAAGCAATCGTAAATCTTGCTACCGCCCAGATTGAGGAACGGCGACAAGCGGCCGTTGCCGAACGGGAGGCGGAGGAGCGCCGGCGCGCGGAGCGGCTGGCAGCCAGAACGCCGCCGCCGCCTGTTACTTCCGTGCCGGCGCCGTCACCGGGCGCCAGCGGCGGATGGGGCGCCCTGATCCTCATCGCCCTGGTCGTGATTGGCGCGCTGGCCATAGTGGCGGCGCTCGCGCGAAAAGCTCCGGCAAAGAAAGACCTGATCGGCCGCGGCGGCTCGGCCCGGTTCGCCAATCTCGCGGAGTTGCAGGCGGCCGCGTGGATGCCCGGCCATTTCTTCCTCGGGCTGGCGCCTGCCGAATCTTCGCCGCGGCCGTTTCGGGTCGGGCACGATGATGACCGTCACGTCTTCCTTGTCGCCCAGACCGGCGCCGGCAAAGGCACATCCATCATCATCAACAACCTGATCGAATGGCCGGGCTCGGCGTTCGTAATCGACCCGAAGGGCGAGAACGCCATGGTCACGGCGATGCGTCGCGGTCATCTTGCCGACGCCCGCGACGCATCGCCGTGACC
>WBUW01000122.1 GCA_008933495.1 Pseudorhodoplanes sp. | reverse complement strand
CGGGACGAGTCAGATGGCAGAGCAGGCAACGGACATCGAGGGAATGGAAAGCGAGCGTCCCGATCCGCTCGAAATTCCTGACCTTCTTCCCGGCTGCATGGCGGCCAGCAAACCCTATGTTGCGGCTGCGGAATTCCAGACACCGCTCGGTTTTCCGGGCGAACTGGTCGAGAACTGGCAGGAAAAAGCAATCGAGAAGATGGCCGAATTGCGCGGCAAGTACCGGTCGTTTCGCGTCTTTCTTGATTCCTGCGTGAAGTGCGGCGCCTGCACCGACAAGTGCCACTATTTTCTTGGCACCGGTGATCCGAAAAACATGCCGGTCGCCCGCCAGGATTTGTTGCGGCAGGTGTACCGCCGCCATTTCACTCTCGCCGGCAGGTATGTCCCCTGGCTGGTCGGCGCCCGAGACCTGACCGAAGAGGTGCTGGACGACTGGTACAGCTACTTCCATCAATGCTCGCAATGCCGGCGCTGTTCGGTGTTTTGTCCGTACGGCATCGATACCGCCGAGATTTCCATGGCCGGTCGCGAAATCATGGATTCGATCGGCAAGGGACAAAAGTATTGCAACGAAATCATCGGCAAGGTTCACAGCATCGGCAACAATCTCGGACTGCCGAAGAAAGCCCTCAAGGCGACGCTGGTGGACCTCGAGGAGGAGCTGCTTGAGGAAACCGGCGTAGCGGTGAAGTTTCCGCTCGACGAGCCCGGCGCGGAAATCCTGCTGGTGGCGCCGTCGGCCGATTATTTCGCGGAGCCGCATATCGCCGGCCTGATCGGCTACGCAAAGGTCTTCCATCAGGCCGGCGCGAACTGGACGATCAGTTCCTATGCGACGGAAGCCGCCAATTTCGGCATGTTTATCGGTTCCTATGAGAATATGCGGGAGATCGCGCTGCGGATCCGCAAGGCCGCCCAGGATCTCGGAGTGCGGCGCATCATCTTCGGCGAATGCGGACACGCCTGGCGCGCGGCCTACAGCTTCCTCAATACGCTGGCCGGTCCGTTCGATTTTCTCGACCAGCGTTATCCGATTCCGCAGCACATCTGTGAATTCACCTACGACCTGATCGAGCAGGGGAAGCTGCGGTTCGACAGGTCAAAGAATGACCACATCCGCCTGACGTTCCACGATTCCTGCAATATCGCCCGCGCATCCCGACTTGGCGACAAGCCGGGGGGACAATTCGAGATTCCGCGCGCCATTCTGCGGGCGTGCTGCGAACATTTTTACGATATGCCGCCGGATACGATCAGGGAAAGCACGGTCTGCTGCGGCGGCGGCGGCGGTCTGTTGACCGACGAGTTGATGGACATCCGCAAGGCCGGTGCACAGCCGCGCATGCGCGCCCTGCAACAGGTCGCCGACGACCACGGCGTAACTCACATGGCAGCGATGTGCGCGATCTGCAAGGCGCAATTCTCGAAGGTGTTGCCGATGTACGGGTTTGACCGGGAGGCCATCGTGAGCCTGCATCAGCTCGTGTCCAACGCCGTCATCCTCGACGGTGCGCAAACACGCTCCGAAGAACACGCCTAGGGAGTCAGCGCAGCCGATCGCGTTTTCGTTTCGGTGCAAGGAGAAGAACAATGAGTGATACGGCCGATACCGCAAAGCCGCACACCTTCCGCCGCTACAAGAGCGGCGAGAACATGTGGACCGGATGGGATGATCTCACCGAAAAAATCTTCCAAGCCGATCATTCCTACAAGTGCCCGACTTATGTCCACCGCACGCCGCCCTGCCAGGGCGCCTGTCCGTCCGGTCACGATATTCGCGGCTGGCTTGCGATCGCCCGGCAAATGGACAAACCGGCGGCCGCCGGAACGTCCTGGCAGCAATATGCCTTCGATCGCATGATGGAGGCCAACCCGTTCCCCTCGATGATGGGCCGGGTTTGTCCGGCTCCTTGCGAAGACGGCTGCAACCGCAATGAGGTTGATGACTTTGTCGGGATCAATGCGGTCGAACAATATGTCGGCGATTGGGCGATCCAGAATGGCGGCAAGGTGCCGGCGGTGGGAACGGCGACCGGCAAGCGCGTCGCGGTGATCGGCGGCGGTCCGGCGGGCCTTTCGGCGACCTATTTCCTGCGCCGTATTGGCCATGCCGTCACGATTTTCGAAGCCAACGAACAGCTTGGCGGCATGATGCGATACGGCATTCCCGGCTATCGCACGCCGCGTGACATGCTCGATGTCGAAATCGGACGCATTATCGACATGGGAGTCGATGTCCGCCTTGCCACGCGCGTCGGCAAGGACCTGACCGTGGCCGATCTCGAACGCGATTTCGACGCCGTGTTCTGGGCGATCGGCGCGCAGAAGGGCCGCCCCCTGCCGGTGCCCGGCTGGGGCGCCGATGGCTGCCTGACCGGCGTCGAGTTTCTCGACGCATTCAACCACGGTTGGGTTTTCTCCACCGCCCGGCGTATCGTCGTGGTCGGTGGCGGTGACACTTCGATCGACGTGGCTTCGGTCGCCCGTCGCCTCGGTCATGTGAAGGCGGCGCACCGGCATGATGCCGCCGGGCACGGCGTCGTCGGCTTCACGGCGCAGGACGTGGCCGGTACGCTGCGCCGCGAAGGCGTGCAGGCGACGCTGACGTCGCTGTTCCCGATCGACAAGATGATGGCGGCAGAACGTGAGCGCGAGGATGCCTTGCGCGAAGGCGTCGTCATCAAGGGCGGAGTTATGCCGCTCGAGATACTGACCCACGCCGACGGCCGCGTTCGGGGAGTCAGGATGTGCGAATGCACCATGAAAGGCATGACGCCGGAACCCAAACCCGGCACCGAATTCGAAATCGAATGCGAGATTGTCGTTTCAGCCATCGGCCAGATGGGCGATTTCGACGGCCTTGCCGAATTCGACAACGGCAAGGGCTATATTGACATCATGCCCGGCTACAGGACCCGCAAGGGCGAGAAGCATTTCGCCGGCGGCGACATCGTGCGCCCGCATCTGCTCACCACGGCGATCGGACACGGCCGGATCGCTGCCGAGGTTATCGATCAGTTCCTGCACGGACGGGCGGCTGATAAACGCCCGAAGATCGACGTGCATCATTTCAACCTGCTGGAAGAACTGCATCAGCGAAATCTCGATCCCAACTCCTACGACCACAGCCAGACACGCGGTACATCCTCGTCGCCGTGGGCCATCCACAATTACGAGGATCGATCGCCTACGCAGATCATTCCGCATCTCGACCTGTTCAAGGGGCATTTCAAGTTCGAGCCACGCGAACGACGCCAGGAGGTGCCGGTTTCGGCGGGCGAGGTGCTTGGCAATTTTCGGGAACGTATCGAGGGTCTGGCAGAAGCGCAGGCGATTCACGAAGGCAAGCGCTGCATGAACTGCGGGATGTGCTTCGAATGCGATAATTGCCTGATCTATTGCCCGCAGATAGCCGTCAAGCGGGTACCGAAGAAGGAACGCGCGGTCGGCCGTTATGTCTACACCGAATACAGCATGTGCATCGGCTGCCACATCTGTGCGGATGTCTGCCCTACCGGCTATATCCAGATGGGTCTCGGCGAGTAGCGCGAGAATGGCGATGATGCGCGCAATCATTCGGAAAGCCGCCGGATTTGCGACCGCCGTCGCAGCCGTTCTCGTATTGTCGTGCGCGGAAGGACGCTCCGCTGATGCATCGTGGATGCCGAAGCCGGCGCGCGGACAAGGTGAAAAATGTGTCGCCCCCACAGACTGGATGCGCCGCAATCACATGATCGTCCTCATGCACCAGCGCGACGGTACCGTGCATGACGGAATCCGGACCAGCCGCTTCAGCCTGAAAGGCTGCATCGATTGCCACGCGGTCAAGGGAGCCGACGGCAAGCCGGTGACCATCGCAAGCGGCGATCATTTCTGCCGCACCTGTCACGACTATGCCGCGGTCCGCATCGATTGTTTCGAGTGTCATGCCTCCCGTCCGGAATCTGCGGGAGCGTCGGCCGGATCCGCAAGTTTTCCCGGTCGCGAACACGACGGCGCGGCGCTCGCGCAGTATTTGAGGAGCGTCGGACGATGAGCTGCGGGTCAAAGTGTGCAACCGGATGTGCCGGCGGCACCGGCCGCGGTTGTGCGGGCGCCGGCCGCGACCGGATCGATGAGGAGCGCCGTTCGTTCATGCGCGGCGCAGCGGCGTCGGTTATGTCGCTTGGCGCGGGCGTGACGCTTTATGCGTTTGACGCCGATCCGGCTGCCGCCCGCGAACCGGGCGAGAAAGTGACCGCAAAGAACCGCTGGGGCCTTCTGATCGACGTTTCGAAATGTGCCGACGGCTGCAGCAAATGCGTCACCGCCTGCCAAGACGAGAACGGCTGGCGCGACACCGGGCATCCCGAAACCGATGCCCAGTGGATTCGCACGTTGACGGTGAAAAACCCGAACAACGGCGCGACCTTCTCGCTGCCGATGATGTGCCAGCATTGCGCCAATCCGCCCTGCGTCGACGTCTGCCCGACCGGCGCCTCGTTCAAGCGCGCCGACGGGATCGTGCTCGTCGACAAGCATACCTGCATCGGCTGCCGTTATTGCATGATGGCGTGTCCGTACAAGGCGCGCTCTTTCATTCACGAGCCGCTGCAGGATCAGAAGCCGTATGCGCCGCGCGGCAAGGGTACGGTGGAAAGCTGCACATTGTGCGTTCATCGGGTCGATAGCGGACGTATCCCGGCCTGCGTCGAGGCGTGCAACGATACCGCCGGCGGCGCCATGCTGTTCGGCGATCTGAACGATCCGTCGAGCGAAATCGCCAAGCGGGTCACCGCGTTGCGTACCACGCGCATTCGCGCCGATCTTGGAACCGACCCGGGGGTGTATTACAGAAATATCTGAAGCGCGATCGGCCGAAATGGGAACCGGTTCGGCGCCAGATCGCGCGAAAACTGAAAATCCAGACCGTCATCCGATTCAGCCGGAACGGATCATGGTCTAGACTGCGCGCCGGGACGCCGCGCCGGAGAAGATCGATGCCGGGAATTGCCTATCAAAAGCTCGAGGCCCGCCAGTTGCTGTTTTGGGGCCCGCTGGCGTTGAACGCCGCCGTGATCGCTGCCGGGCTCGGCGCGGCCTATGTCATGGAGCACAGCGGCCATATTGTCACCGGCATGAACAACCAGATTGTCTGGGGCACGCCTCACGTCTTTGCGGTTTTCCTGATCGTGGCGGCGTCCGGCGCGCTCAATATGGCATCGATCGCCTCGGTGTTCGGGCGGAGGGAGTACAAGCCCTATGCGAGACTGTCCGCAATCCTCAGCATTGCGCTCCTGGTCGGCGGGCTTGCGGTCCTTGTCCTCGATCTCGGTCGGCCCGACCGCTTGGTCGTTGCGATGACGACCTATAATTTCAGATCCATTTTCGCCTGGAACATCTTCCTCTATGTTGGCTTTCTGGTGATCGTGACAGCCTATCTGTTCGTGATGATGGACCGACGCGCTTCACGATCCACCGCACTCGGCAAGACCGTTGGCGGTCTTGCCTTCGTTTGGCGGCTGGTCCTCACCACCGGCACCGGTTCAATTTTTGGCTGGCTGGTCGCGCGCCAGGCCTATAGCGCCGCCATTATGGCGCCGCTCTTCATTGCCGTTTCGCTGCTTTACGGCCTCGCCTTCACGGTCATCATGCTTGCAATTACCGGTTGGCAGTCGCGCCAGCAGCTTGCCGGCAGCGAAATGCTTCAGAAATTTCGCGGACTGCTGATTGTCTTCATTCTGGCAGTGTTTTATTTCACTCTGGTCCATCATCTCACCAAGATGTACGCCAGCGAGCATTACGGTATCGAGCGCTTCCTGCTGCGCGACGGCGGCACCTATACCGCGGTATTCTGGATCGCCCAGATCCTGATCGGCAGCGTCGTGCCGCTGCTGCTTTTGGTGTGGCCGAAATCCGGAACCCGCCATGCCGCAATCCTCATCGCGTCCGTTCTGGTCCTGATCGGCGGTCTCGCCCAGATGTATGTCATCATCATTGCCGGTCAGGCTTATCCGCTCGATCTGTTTCCCGGCATGGAGGTGACGAGCTCGTTTCATGATGGGCGCATGGCAGGCTATCGGGCATCGCTCCCGGAGCTTCTGCTCGGTCTGGGCGGCGTTGCGATCGCAATGCTGATCTGCGCGATCGCCGTCCGCCTGCTTCCGCTGCTGCCAAGACCGGCAACGTAACGATGCCTGCGCGCCGGCCTCGCAAGCCTTTGCGTGCGGACGAGGCGCATGGTGCGCAATCGGTGTTCCTGGCTCGGCGCCACAAGGCAGCCACGGTGTGAGCGGCATGGCTCACCTGCTCATTTCGGCCGCCCACAAGTCATCCGGGAAAACCTCGATCAGCGTCGGGATCGTCGCTGCGCTTCGTGCGCGCAATCTGTCGGTGCAGCCCTTCAAGAAAGGGCCGGATTATATCGACCCCATGTGGCTTGCCCGCGCCGCCGGCCGTCCTTGCTTTAATCTCGACTTCAACACCCAGAGTGAAACCGAAATCGTTTCACTGTTCGCCGAGCGCTCGTGCAATGCCGATCTGTCGCTGATCGAAGGCAACAAGGGTCTTTATGACGGGCTCGATGTCGAAGGCCGCGATTCGACGGCTGCGCTCGCGAAGCTGATCGGCGCACCCGTAATCCTGGTTGTCGATGTGACGGGAATCACACGCGGTGTCGCTCCGCTGGTGTTGGGTTATCGCGCGTTCGACCGGGAGCTGGCGATTGGCGGCATCATTCTCAACCGCCTGGCCTCGGCGCGGCACGAAACCAAGGTTCGCCAGGCGCTCGAACGCTACACCGATGTGCCGGTGATCGGTGCCATCGAACGCGAGCCGGCCCTGCTCGTACCCGAACGTCATCTCGGCCTGATCACGCCGGAAGAGGCTGAATCGCGCGATGAAACCATTGGTCGCCTGCGGCGCACGATCGAACGGGGCGTGGATCTCGATCGTGTCATCGCGGTTGCGCAGAGGGCTCGGCCACCGTCGCGGCCCCCCGCTACGAGCGCTCCCGGCAGGCCTGATATCCGGATCGCGGTCGCCCGCGATTCCGCTTTTTGCTTTTATTATCCGGACGACCTCGCGGCCCTGCAACAGGCCGGGGCGGAGCTCGTCTTTTTCAATGCGCTGCAGGACTCTTCCCTGCCGGAGGCGGACGCGCTCTTCATTGGCGGCGGCTTCCCGGAGACGCAGATGGCGGCACTGGCCGCCAATCGCGTCTTGCGGGAGCAGATTCGAAGCGCGGCGGAAGGCGGGATGCCGATATACGCCGAGTGCGGCGGGCTCATGTATCTCACCCGCTCGATCAGTTGGAACGCGCAACACTACGATATGGTCGGGTTCGTGCCGGCCGATACGGTGATGCGGGATAAGCCGCAGGGGCGAGGCCTGGTCGTGCTTGAGGAGACCGATGCCATGCCCTGGGCACAGGTTGCGCCGGCCGGCGCCGCCGGCGCCGCGCGCATCCCGGCGCACGAATTTCATTTTGCCGCGCTGGATCAGATTGATCCTTCAATACGCTATGCGTACCGGATCGTGCGCGGCCGCGGCATCGACGGCCGGCACGACGGGATCGTCAAGGGCAACATGCTTGCAAGCTTCTGCCATCTGCGATCGACGGCGCGAAGCGGGCGCTGGACCGACCGCTTTATTGCGTTCATCCATGGCTGCAAGCGAGGCACGGGAAAGCGCAGCGCCTGATTGCGTGCGGCAGACTTACGCCACGCTCCCGAACGATGCATTTTGCGCTCCGTGCGGCGGCTTCAGTCCAGCCAGAGCGCAACCCTGCGCGATCGGGCCGCCCGGCAGAATCCGGTACAGATATTTCATGC
>WBUW01000121.1 GCA_008933495.1 Pseudorhodoplanes sp. | reverse complement strand
AACCCGGACGCGGTCGCGGCCAGAACGGCTTGAGCAGACCATTGACCAGCAGGCCGGGGCCGAGCGCGATGACGGTGATGAGAAACAGCCCGACGCCCGGCGGAATGAAGATGCGCGCGCGCGGCCGGTTGAGCTGGATAGCCATGAAGGTCATGACCACCGCGAATAGGACGGCCGGAACGGCGAGATTGACCTGCCGCAGGATTTTGACGGCCGAATTGTCGACCAGCGGAAATTTCCGGCCCGGGTCACTGCCGAAGAAACGCAGCGCGACATCGAGGTCCAGCCAGGGATGCAGAGCAAAAATCAAGGCGGCTGCGAGCAGCACGCCTGCAATGAGAAGAAACCCGACGCGCGCCACGACCCGATCCCCCAACGCCCGGGCGGATCGTTGTCGCGGACCATGACGCGGGCATTAAGCGGCGTTGGCGTTTCGGCGAAGATCTTGTGACTGTTGAAAACCGCGCCGGCAAGACGGCGGCCCGCTTAGAGCATCATCCGTTCGGATTGAATCGGACCGCGTACGCGATCTATTGTTTTTCGCGCGATCTTGCGCCGAACCCACTGCGGCGGATCGCGCTCTAATAAGCCCGGCGCGGCTTGCGCCGGGGCGCCGCGGCCGGGCCGACATAGCGCGGATTGGGCTCGCAGATTCCGCCCATGCCCTGGATCGTGGCCAGGCATTGCCGGAAGCTGACGAAGCCGCAATTGTAGGTGGTCCAGTCGTAGCGCGCGCACCAGGGATATTCCCGCGCCTGCGCCGGCGGCGACCAAGACAATTGCGCCACCAGCGCGGCGGCGAGCGCGCCGGCGGCAAGGACCAAGCATTTCGGACCAGGCATGAGACCTCCGCAAGCGAAAAGCCCCGCAACTCCCGCGTCAATCATGGACCGCCGCAAACGTTCCGTCGAGTTCGCAAGATGATTGCGCCGGGCGTATTTTTGCCCAAACCTGACCTGCCATGACACCACCCGCCGTCGATTTCTGGTTCGAATTCGCCTCGACCTATTCCTACCCGGCCGCCATGCGGATCGAGGCGCTGGCCGATGCGCAAGGCGTGCGGCTGCGCTGGCGGCCGTTCCTGCTCGGGCCGATTTTCAAGGCCCAGGGCTGGGACAATTCGCCGTTCAATATCTACCCGTTGAAAGGCCGCTACATGTGGCGCGACGTCGCGCGCGTCTGCCGCGATCTCGGCTTGCCGTTCGTGCAGCCGGCGCAGTTTCCACAGAACGGACTGCTGGCCGCGCGCGTGGCCCTGGTCGGGCTCGACCAGGGATGGGGCGCCGATTTCATCCGCGCCGTCTACCGCGCGCAGTTTGCCGAAAGCCGCATCATCAGCGACCCGGCCGTGCTCCAGGCGATCCTCGTTTCCTTGCGGCGCGACGCCCGCACCGTCTTCGAACAGGCGCAATCCGCCGCGATCAAGACCCGGCTGCGCGAGAATACCGAGGAAGCCCAGCAGATCGGGATTTTCGGCGCACCCAGCACCGTGACCGCGGACGGCGAACTGTTCTGGGGCAACGACCGGATCGAGGCCGCGCTGGCCTGGGCCAAAGCCGGGCAATAGGCGGCCGGATCAGGGATCGAGCCGCATCGGCAGGCCGGCCTGCGCCATGTAAAGCTTGGCCTGCCGCACCGAATATTCGCCGAAATGAAAGATCGAGGCCGCCAGCACCGCGGTGGCGTGGCCGTCGCGAATGCCGGCGACCAGATGATCGAGCGTGCCGACGCCGCCAGAGGCGATGACCGGCACGCTCACCGCATCGGCGACCGCGCGCGTGAGCGCGATATCGAAGCCCTGCTTGGTGCCGTCGCGATCCATCGAGGTGAGCAGGATTTCGCCGGCGCCGAGCGCGACCACTTCCCGGGCATAGGCGATGGCGTCGAGACCGGTCGGGTTGCGGCCGCCATGGGTGAAAATCTCCCAGCGCGCGGGCGCGCCCGGTTGCGACACCTGCTTGGCGTCGATGGCGACCACGATGCACTGGTCGCCGAATTTCTCCGCCGCCTCGCGCACGAAGTCGCGGCGCTGGACGGCCGCGGTATTGATCGAGACCTTGTCGGCGCCCGAATGCAGCAGCGCGCGGATGTCGTCGACCGTGCGCACGCCGCCGCCGACCGTGAGCGGCATGAAGCAGGCTTCCGCGGTGCGCCGCACGACGTCGAGGATGATGCCGCGGTTCTCGTGGCTGGCGGTGATGTCGAGGAAGCACAATTCGTCGGCGCCGGCCGCGTCATAGGCGACGGCGGCCTCCACCGGATCGCCGGCGTCGCGCAGGTCGACGAACTGCACGCCTTTGACGACCCGTCCGTCCTTGACGTCGAGACAGGGGATGACGCGAACCTTAAACATGAATGGCTGCGGCCGTGACCGTGACCTTGACGAAAAGCAGAACAGCGAAGGCGACGACGATCGACCACAGCGCGCAGCGGTCCCAGAAGCCCGACTGGCGGCTGCGCAGACTGCCGATGACGCCCTCATACTGCGCATAGCCGTCATAATTGCCGGCCTGCAAAAGCTTGCAGCGCTGCGCCGATTGCTCGCTCTGGAACCGGAAACCCTTGACCACGCAATAGATTGCCACAAGACACAGCCCGATCGAGGCGCCGTGCCCCCATAAAGCCGGGCCTTTCGCGTCCGCGCGCAGGAGCGAGAACGACACGACAAGAAGGGTCCCCGCCGCCAGAAACAACAGCGCCCGCAGCCCGTTCGCCGCGCGGTCGGCGGCCTGCAACTGCGCGAGTGCCAGGTGCCATTGCTGCTCGCTCGAAGGTAGCCGGTCGGTTGTCTTCAGATCGAGTGCCATATGGTCAGTTCCGGGTGGCGCGGATCAGGGCCAGCGCCCTTGCCGCATCGAGACGCCCATCATAGAGCGCGCGGCCGGCAATGGCACCCTCGAGCCGCGCCGCGCGCGGCTCCAGCAGCGCCTTGATGTCGTCGAGCGAGGCGAGCCCGCCCGAGGCGATGACCGGGATCGACACCGCCTCGGCAAGCGCGATCGTGGCATCGAGGTTCAGCCCCTTGAGCATGCCGTCGCGGGCAATATCGGTATAGATGATGGCGGCGACGCCGACATCCTCGAACCGCCGGGCAATGTCGAGCGCCGACAAGTCGGACGCCTCGGCCCAGCCCTCGACCGCAACCCGTCCCTCGCGCGCGTCGAGACCGACCGCGATGCGCGCGGGATCGAGCGCCGCCGCCGCGCGCACCAGCGCGGGATCGCGCACGGCGGCGGTGCCGATGATGACGCGGCTGACGCCTTTTTCCAGCCAGCCCTCGATGGTCGCCATGTCGCGGATGCCGCCGCCGAGCTGAACCGGGATGCTGGTGGCTTCCAGGATGCGCTCGACCGCGCCGGCATTCACCGGCTTGCCGGCGAAGGCGCCGTCGAGATCGACGACATGCAGGTACTCGAACCCGGCGCGCTCGAAGGCCGCCGCCTGCCCGGCCGGATCGCGGTGGAAAACGGTGGCGCGCGCCATGTCGCCCTGTTCGAGGCGCACGCACAGGCCGTCCTTGAGATCGATGGCGGGAAAAAGAATCACGGCGTCCACTTGAGAAAATTGGCGATCAGCGACAAGCCCATCCGCTGGCTTTTCTCGGGATGAAATTGCGTGCCGAACAGATTGTCGCGCCCGACGATCGCGTTGACCGGCCCGCCATAATCGGCCTGCGCGATCAGATCGCCGCGGTCGGCGACATCGAAATGATAGGAATGCACGAAATAGGCGTGCAGCCCTTGCGGGCCGAGCGGCAGTCCGTCGAGCACCGGGTGCGGCCGGCGCTGGTCGAGCGTGTTCCAGCCCATGTGCGGAATCTTGAGCGCGGGGTCGCTCGGCGTGATCTTCTTGACGTCGCCCCTGATCCAGCCGAGCCCCTCGGTCACCTCATATTCCAGGCCGCGCGCGGCCATGAGCTGCATGCCGACGCAGATGCCGAAAAACGGCCGGCCGTTCTTGCGCACGCTTTCGTTCAGCGCCTCGATCATGCCGCTGACGCCGGCCAGCCCGCGCTTGCAATCGGCAAAGGCGCCGACGCCGGGCAGCACGACGCGGTCGGCGCGCAACACGGCACCGGGATCGGCGCTGACGAGAATCGTTTCCGCACGCCCGGATTCGCGCGCCGCGCGCTCGAACGCCTTGGCGGCCGAATGCAGGTTGCCGGACCCGTAATCGACAATGACGGTGGTCAAGACTTGCCCCCGGGCTCCGGGAACAGGCCGATGACCTCGGACGACGATTTCGGTCCATAGGACGTGTAGCCGGACGGCTTCGTGGCCGGGACGCCGGCCGCGGGCTCTGCGCGCGCGGCGAAAAACCGCCGCTCGGCCGCCTCAAGGTCCTCGCCGACCACGACGGCGCGTTGCGTCCAGCCGCGGCGATCGAGCGTCCAGCGCCACAGCGTGGAGGCTTCCAGGCCAAGCAGCAGCGCCAGCACCAGACCGGCCGTGGTCTGGCCGAGCGTGCCGATGCGCGCATACCAGAAGGCGGCTTCCAGCGCCGCCCAGATGACGAGATAGAGGAGCAGCACGAGCCAGAGCCGCCGCCACAACAGCCAGAGCGGCCCGAGCACGAACGCCCAGAAATAGAAACCGTCGCGCACGAACACCGCGTCCTCCGGATTGACCGAAGGGGAGCCCTTGCGCGGGGCCGGTTCATGCACGGTGTAGACAGCCATCGGTATTCTTTCGGCGATCAGCCGCCGAGCGTTCCCTTGGTTGAGGGCACCTCGTTGGCGGCGCGCGGGTCGACCGTCAAGGCCGCGCGCAGCACGCGGGCCAGTCCCTTGAAGCACGATTCCGAGATGTGGTGGTCGTTGCTGCCGTACAGCGTCTCGACATGCAGCGTGACGCCGGCATTCATCGCGAAGGCCTGGAACCATTCGTTGACCAGCTCGGTGTCGAAGGTGCCGATCTTGTCGCGCATGAAGCGGACCTTGAATACCAGCATCGGGCGGCCGGACACGTCGATGGCGACGCGGGTCAGCGCCTCGTCCATCGGCAGATGGACGTCGGCGTAGCGCGTGATGCCCTTCATGTCGCCGAGCGCCTGCCGCACCGCCTGGCCGAGCGCGATGCCGACATCCTCGGTGGTGTGATGGTGATCGATATGCAGGTCGCCCTTGGCCTTGACCGCGATGTCGATGCGCGCATGGCGGGCGAGCAGATCGAGCATGTGGTCGAGGAAGCCGATCCCGGTCGAAACCGCCGACGTGCCGGTGCCGTCGAGGTTCACCGAGACCTCGATGTCGGTTTCCTTGGTGGTCCGCTTGACCGAAGCGCTGCGCATGATGGTGTTGACCCGGGGCGGCTGAAGAGGCGCCTTTTAACAGGGGTTCGCGCGCGGCGCCACCGCCGCGACCGGCGGTTTGCATTCACGGGCAACCATCCCTAAATGCCCCTGCGGCACGAGGTTCATGCGTATGTCCCATAGCAATTCCGCCAGCGGCGGCCCCTGGCACGGCACCACGATTCTCACCGTCCGCAAGGGCGGCGTGGTCGCCATCGGCGGCGACGGCCAGGTCTCGATCGGCCAGACCGTGGTCAAGGCCAACGCCAAAAAGGTCCGCCGGATCGGCAAGGGCGAGGTGATCGGCGGCTTCGCCGGCGCCACCGCCGATGCCTTCACGCTGTTCGAGCGGCTTGAATCCAAGCTCGAACAATATCCCGGCCAGCTCCTGCGCGCCGCCGTCGAGCTCGCCAAGGACTGGCGCACCGACCGCTATCTGCGCCGGCTGGAGGCGATGATGATCGTCGCCGACAAGGACATCTCGCTGGTCCTGACCGGGACCGGCGACGTGCTGGAACCGGAAGCCGGCGTGATGGGCATCGGCTCGGGCGGCAATTATGCGCTCGCCGCCGCCCGCGCGCTCGCCGACGGCCCGCTCGACGCCGAGACGATCGTACGCAAATCGCTCGACATCGCCGCCGACATCTGCGTCTACACCAACCGCAACGTCACGATTGAAACGCTGAAAGAATGACGGTGTGCCCCGGATGCGGTGCAGCACAAAGTGATGCGCCACCGGTCCGGAGCCGTTCCGGACTTGATGATTGCAACGATCCCGGGTCTGCGGCGCACCGCTGACGCGCCGCGGCGCCCGGGACAAGAGGCCAAATGACCGACTTCTCCCCCCGCGAAATCGTCTCCGAACTCGACCGCTACATCATCGGCCAGGCCGACGCCAAACGCGCGGTCGCGATCGCGCTGCGCAACCGCTGGCGCCGCCTGCAGCTCGACGACAGGCTGCGCGAGGAAGTGCTGCCCAAGAACATCCTGATGATCGGCCCGACCGGCGTCGGCAAGACCGAGATTTCGCGCCGGCTGGCCAGGCTCGCCGGCGCGCCGTTCCTGAAAGTCGAAGCCACCAAGTTCACCGAGGTCGGCTATGTCGGGCGCGACGTCGAGCAGATCGTGCGCGACCTGGTCGAGGTGGCGATTGCCCAGACCCGTGAGCGCAAGCGCAAGGACGTGCTCGCCCGCGCCCAGCTTGCCGCCGAGGAGCGCGTCGTCGATGCTTTGGTCGGCGCCAGTGCCAGCGCCTCCACCAAGGACGCCTTCCGCCGCAAGCTGCGCGGCGGCGAACTCAACGACAAGGAAATCGAGATCGAGGTGCAGTCGGGCGGCGGCGGCCTGCCGATGTTCGACATTCCCGGCCTGCCGGGCGCGCAGGTCGGCGCCATCTCGATCGGCGACATTTTCGGCAAGCTTGGCGGCCGCCCGCGCACGCGCCGCGTCACGGTCGCCGAATCGCACGACATTCTCCTCAACGAGGAAGCCGACAAGCTGCTTGACCAGGAGCAGCTGGTGCAGGAATCGATCCGCGCGGTCGAGCAGAACGGCATCGTGTTCCTCGACGAGATCGACAAAATCTGCGTGCGCGACGGCCGCCTCGGCGGCGACGTCTCGCGCGAGGGCGTGCAGCGCGATTTGTTGCCGCTGATCGAAGGCACCACCGTCTCGACCAAGCACGGGCCGGTGAAGACCGACCATATCCTGTTCATCGCGTCGGGTGCCTTCCATCTCGCCAAGCCGTCCGACCTGCTGCCCGAATTGCAGGGCCGGCTGCCGATCCGCGTCGAGCTGCGCGCGCTCACGCGCGAGGATTTCCGCCGCATCCTGACCGACACCGAAGCGTCCCTGATCAAGCAATATGTCGCGCTGATGAAGACCGAAGGCGTGACGCTCGATTTCACCGACGATGCGATCGACGCGATCGCCGACATCGCGGTCGCGGTCAATGCCAGCGTCGAGAATATCGGCGCGCGCCGGCTGCAGACGGTGATGGAGCGCGTGCTCGACGACGTGTCATTCACCGCCACCGACCGCTCCGGCGAGACGGTGAAGATCGACGACGCCTATGTGCAGAAGAATATCGGCGATCTGGCCAAGAACACCGATCTGAGCCGGTTCATCCTGTGAGCGTCAGGCGCGCGTCCTGCGCAGCCGCACATAGAGCGCGCCCTCGCCGCCATGGGCGGCCGCCGCCGGCGAAAAGCCGACGACGAAGGCGCTGAACTCGGACAGCTTCAGCCACAGCGGCACCTGCCGCCGCAACACGCCGGCCGCATCCCCGGAGCGCCCGCGCGCACCCTTTCCGGTGATGACAAGCGCCAGCAGGGCGCCGTCGTCCTGCGCGCGGCGCAGGAACCGCAACAGCGCTGCGTGCGCCTGCGCCTGGGTCATGCCGTGCAGATCGATACGGGCGTCGATCGCTTGCGTCCCGCGCGCGATGCGGCTTTTGAGCCTGCGCTCGAGCGGACCCGGCGCCGGCGGCGATTTAGCGGCAGCTTTGGCCGCGGCGGGACGCGGCGCGGGGG
>WBUW01000551.1 GCA_008933495.1 Pseudorhodoplanes sp. | reverse complement strand
CCACCATCGACATCTTCTTCGGGAAGGCCGGCGTGTTCGAAGCGATGGCGCGCGAAATCACGCGTACGTCCGAGGGAGCAGATTCCAGCGAGTCGCGCGTCGTGGCTTCTCGGTACTTGCCGAGATAGGATTCAAGAAGATCGCGCTGCGCCTTCGCTTCGCGTTCGAGCGCCCGCAATTGCACGTCCTGCGTGCTCAGGCCGGCAATCTGGTTCTTGAGCTGGTCGGCCGCCGCCATCGTGGTCTCGATGCGGGCCGCGGCAATGCGGGCGTCGTTTTCGATGCTCTCAACCAGCACGCCGGTCTCGACCCGGATCTGGACATCGAGCGCGACGATCTGGGCGCGCAGTTCCTTGATGCGCGGGTGCTGGTCCATGAGGGTTGAGGACTGCTCCGCCAGTTGCGCGCGCAAGGTCACCCGCTGCTCGACCAGCCGGCGGATCAGTTCGGAATTGGTGATGTCGGAGGATTCGATCGGCCGGCCGCTGCGCAGCATGTTGCGGATCATGCGCGCGCGCGCATCGAGATCGGCCTTCTGGCTGCGCGCGGCGGCAAGCTGCGTGGTCACGTCCGCCAGTTGCTGATTGGTCAGGCCGGCATTGTTCGTGCCGACGAACAGATTGGCCTTGGCCCGGAAATTCTCGACATTGCGCTCGGCTTCGGCGACTTTCGGGCGCAGCTTTTCGATCTCCTGTTCGAGCCAGCGGCTGGCATTGCGGTTCTGCTCGATCTTGCTGGCGCGCTGGAAGACGAAATAGGTATCGACGATGGCGTTGACCGCGCGCGCCGACAATTCCGGATCCGACGACTGGAACTTGATCTGGATGACGCGGGATTTCTCGATTGGAATGACGCTGAGGCGCTCGTAATAGTTCGTCATCACGCGCTCGTCCGGTGTCAGGCGCAGCGTGTCCTTGCCGAGACCGAGCAGCGACAGGATCGTGCCGGTCAGCGACGGCCCGGCCCGCACCGGATCGAATTCCGGCCGCTCGCCGAGCTTGAGCTCCTTGATCACCTTGAGCGCGATGTCGCGCGATTGCAGCACCTGGGCCTGGCTGGTAATGGCCTCGGCATCGATCGCCGCCCGGGTGTCGTCGGTCGAGACCCGTTCATTGCCCGGCCGCAGGAAGACGTTCTCGCGGCCTTCGACCAGAAGGCGCGCTTCCGATTCGTAGCGCGGCGTGATGATGTTGACGACGGCAACGGTGAGGACCGCGACGGCAAAGGTCGGGACCAGCACCTTCCATTTTTTCTGCCAGAGCGCGAGCCCGAGGAGCCGCAAGTCGAGATCGCTGCCGCGGGACGAAACGCCATTCACACTACGATCGCTACCAACGCGCATCACGTCACTCCAAGCGCACGCCATGACCGCGCAGAGTTAACGCCGATTATGGTTTCCCCCCGGTTAATTGCCGGCCGCCGTCGAACCTGCTGCCCGTCGCGGCTCAAGCTTTGTTAACCATAAGGGGCGTTAATCCGGCTTAACGTTTTTCCAGCGCCCGGATTCGCGCCGCATGCGGCCTCTGCCTGTCGTTGCCTGTTTTCTCCGCCGCCTGCGCGCGGGCGCGCGGCGGCGC
>WBUW01000550.1 GCA_008933495.1 Pseudorhodoplanes sp. | reverse complement strand
CGCCCCGGACCGTCCGACCGGCGGCCGCCGCCGCCTTCCATAGCAATCATGCTGACCGAATCCTTCTCCGCGCTTGCCGCGAATTACGATGTCGTGTTGTCCGATGTGTGGGGCGTCACCCATAACGGCGTCACCGCGACGCCCGAAGCCTGCGCGGCGCTGACGCGCTTCCGCGCCGGCGGCGGCACCGTGATCCTGATCACCAACGCGCCGCGCCCGGGGGTGGCGGTCAGCCGCCAGCTCGATCAATTCCGCGTCCCGCGCGACGCCTATGACGGAATTGCCTCCTCCGGCGACGTCACCTGCCGCATCATCGCCGACCGCCCGGGCCAGGCCGTGTTCCATCTCGGCCCGCCGCGCGACCTGCCGATTTTCGAGCATCTCGACATCCGTTTTGCGCCGGTGGAAGAAGCCGATTACGTGGTCTGCACCGGCCTGTTCAATGACGAGGGCGAGAGCGCCGAATCCTATCGCGATCTGCTCGAAATCATGCGCCGGCGCGGCCTCGACATGCTGTGCGGCAATCCCGACATCGTGGTCGAGCGCGGCGACACGCTGGTTTATTGCGCCGGCGCGATCGCCGACCTTTATGCGCGGATGGGCGGCGAGGTGGTCTATGCCGGCAAGCCCTACCGGCCGATCTATGACATGGCGGTGCGCGAGGCGGAGGCGGTGCGCGGGGCGCCGGTTAAGCGCGCGCGCGTGCTGGCGATCGGGGATTCGGTGCGTACCGACCTCAAGGGCGCGGCGGCCTACGGCATCGATTGCCTGTTCATCACCGCCGGCATCCACGCCCACGAGCTGGGCGGGCGCGAATCGCCGGAGCATGCGGCGCTGGAAAAGATCTTTGCCGAGGCCGGGGTTGCGCCGAAGGCGGTCATGCGCCGGCTCGCCTGGTGAGGCGAGCGGCGTCTCGTCAGCCTGCTTCGGTGAAGACCGCGTCGATCTTGGTCTTCAGCGTCTGGGCGTTGAACGGCTTGACGATATAATTGTTCACGCCCGCCTTCTTCGCCGCGATGACGTTCTCGGTCTTCGATTCGGCGGTGACCATGATGAACGGCGTGGACTTGAGCTCGGGATCGGCGCGCACTTCCTTGAGCAGGTCGTAGCCGGTCATCGGCTCCATGTTCCAGTCCGAAATGATCAGACCGTATTTCTTTTCGCGCAGACGTGCGAGCGCCGATGAGCCGTCGGTTGCTTCATCGACATTCTCGAAGCCAAGTTGACGGAGAAGATTGCGGATGATCCGGATCATCGTGTTGTAATCGTCGACGACCAGGATCGGCATCGAGATATCGACAGCCATACGAACCCCACTTCATGAACCGGCCGGCCGGGTGCTCAAATTCGGCGCACGGCCCCCCGTGCCGGACTTTCGACAGGCGATGAATTTAATCATGCCCATTGAATAACCGGTTAACCGGGAACCGGTGCGCGGCCCGCCGAATGGCCAATTGTTGCTGGTTTTCGCCTCCGCCATTATTACTTTGTTAACGATCGTAGTCGGTTCACGATGACAGCCGCCCCGTCCGCCGCCCCGCCGCGCCCCCCGGTCGATCCCCGCCGGGTGCGCGTCCTGACC
>WBUW01000120.1 GCA_008933495.1 Pseudorhodoplanes sp. | reverse complement strand
ATGCCGAAGGCTGGCCAAGGATTGGGAGTGCCTCAATCGCAAGGCGCTCGCCTTCCTCAAGCTCGCCTCAATCCGCCTCATGCTGCGAAAACTCTGCAATCCAAGATAATGTTCCCGGACAGACTCTAAGAGCGGCACCCGAATACTCAAATCGTCGTTTCGGCGACGTATTTCGGGTGGAAGAGACGATCAGTGCCGTTCTTCTTCGCATCATTGTCGAAGACCGTGCCTTTGGGCGCGGACACGATCTCGAGCTGCGCACCCCACGGCGCCATGAAGTAGCACCAAGTGAGGCCCAGATTCGGGCCTTCCGTATAGGAGGTCGGGTCGCCCAGGACTTTCACGCCGTTCTTCCTCAGGAAGGCGATCGCCGCCTCCATGTCGTCGACATAGAAAGCGAAATGATGGCCGCCGATGTCGCTGTTTTTCGGCGGGGTCTTGTTCTGGTCGGGCGCCTCGTACTCGAAGACCTCCAGGTTTGTTCCGTTGCCGCAGCGCAGATAGCGGAACTCCTTGATCACGCACCGCGGGTCAACGTTCAGATGCACCTTCATCCAGTCGTCATCCGCCCGGAAGTTCTTCGCGGCCGTGTACAGCACCTTCGCGCCCAGGATCTTCTCAAAGAACTCGCAGGCCTCGTTGATGTCGGGCACTGTGAGGCCGACATGCTCCATACCGCGCATTCCGGGAATTGGCATCTGGTCTCTCCTGTCTGCTCTCTTGTCTAGTAGTTGCGGGCGACGAAATCGGCCAGCCGCTTGTAATGCCCCGCCGCCGCAATCGCCTCGTAGAGGCCGCGATAGATCTGATGCTGATCGTCGTACAGCGCCCCGTTGGACTGGCGCGGCTCGAACTCGGCCTCGACCTGCACCATGGCAGCCACCGCCTCATCAATGCTCTTGAATGCACCGGAGCCGAACGCGCCGAGGATGGCGGCACCCAGCACGGTGCATTCGCGCTCGCGCGTGACCCGTGCGGGTTTTCCGATGATGTCGGTCATGATCTGGACGAAACCGTCCGATTTCGTCCCGCCACCAGTCAAACGGAAATCGGTGATGCCGCCGTCGATGTCGCTTTCGAAAGAATCGACCACCATCCGCATCTCATGTGCGCAGCCCTCGAGCAAGGCGCGAATCATGTCGTGTCGCTCGTGATAGAGGCCGAGACCGAGAAAACCGCCGCGCGAGGCGGCATCGTAGTAAGGCGTCACTTGGCTGGTGAGGAAGGAATGGAAAATAATACCCTTGGCACCCGGCGGCGACATACCAGCCTGCTCTACCATGATTGAATAGGGGCTGCGGCCGAGACGGGCGCTCTCATCGGTCTCGTTGCGGCCGAGATTATTGCGCCACCATTTGAGACAGGCACCGAGACTAAACGCTGCGCCCTCGATATCCCAGGCGCCGGGAACGCCATGGCCGCCCCACCACAGGTTGCGGCCCTTGATGCGCTCCAGGCTGTCAAGATGGGCAACCATCACGCCGGAGGTGCCGACGGTGAATTCCGCCATGCCCTGCTTGATGACCCCGGCACCGATCGCGGCGCATTGCTGATCGCCGGCACCACGGCACAGGATGATACCGGGGGGCAGGCCCGTCAGCTCCGCCGCCTCGCGCGACAGCTTGCCTGCAACGCCCGAGGGAATGCCGACCGGCGGCAGTCGGTCGCGGCCGATGCCGCAGAGCGATAGGATGCGGTCGCTCCAGTCGAGCTTGCGAATCTCCATCATGCCGTTGAGCGTCAGTGAGGCAGGATCGGTCACCCATTCCTCGGCCCCCAGGCGATAGAGGAAATACTCCTGGCCGTTGGCGAACCAGCGGGTCTTGTCGAACACAGCCTTGTTGTGGTCGCGGAGCCAGGCGATCTTGGCCGCCGTCCACAGCGGGCTCAGCTGCATGCCGGTATGGAGCTGGTGCTCCTCCGGAGAAATGTGCTTGGCGAAGATCTGCTGGTATTCGAGCGCGCGGCCGTCATTCCACACAATGGAGTTGGTGAGCGGCTTCTTCTCGGCGTCCAACATGCAGAAGGTGCCGCGCTGGCTGGATAGGCCGACCGAGTGATAGGATTCCGGCGGGAGGTTCGCCTTGTCCGTCGCCTGACGCGCGGCGCGATAGATTCCTCGCCAGACGAGCTCGACATCCTGCTCGCTCCAGCCCGGATTGGGTGAGACGCAGGGATATTCCTCGTAGCCGTGGCCGAGCGCGTTGCCGCACTCATCGAAGATCATCACCGTGCAGCCGGTGGTGCCGGCGTCAATTCCAACAAATGCCTTCTTCGCTGGCATCTTTCCCCCCACCTATTGTTCCGCCAGCATCCATGCGGTCAGCAGATCCAGGAAACGCCGACGGCGATCCCGGTCTGCCGGTGCGAGCGCCGCCAGCAGTTTCTCCTTGCGCGCGATGACATCCTCGACCCGGATAGGTGTAGCCGCTGGCGTCACCGCCAGCGTCGTGTCGCCGACACCACCCCAGTCGCGATTGACCGGGAAACCCAACGGCGCCATGACGTCGCCCCAGGTCGCGTCCAGCTTTATCTCGCGCGAACCATACCGCCACACGGTGTAACAGTGATAATCCTTGAGCCCGTGAGTGCGAATCTCGTGCTGCAGCGCCGGCGGCATCGAAGGTACCAGCGGGACGGCGGCAGCGAAATCGCCGGCAACGAGCGCGACATCCGCCCTTTCGCCGACCAGCCGCAGCAGATCCCGCAGCAGCAGGTGCTTGCCGGTGCAGGCACCCTTGCCTGCGGTCAGCACGGCGATTGCCGTGCGCTCCTGCGTCGAGGCGTACGGGATGTTGCGCACGGCGTGGAAGATGCCGGGCACATCGCGCCGCATGGGGCCGAGGCCATGCCCGGCTAGGAAGCTGGCGAGCAGATCGCGATAGGACGGCGTGGCGAGCACGGCGATCATTGCGCCGCGTGCCAGCGGAGCATCGTCAAGGACAAGGCCCAACCTCGGCCAGTCGCGCCGTTCATGGAGCGTCTCCACCCTGAAATGAATTTTCTTCGGTTCTTGATTTTGAGGGATTATGCCGCAGCACCTTTGCGTCCGTCCAGCGAGAACCAAGCATACGTGAAAATTTTTTTTCAGCTGCGGCTCGAGAATTCCTCAATATTTACCAGATTTACCAGGAATAACTCCGTCGCCTCGCGCAAGGCGCGACACGCATGTTTGAAAATTTCCTCTGCCACGCGTCACATGACCGCGCCGCACATCGCGGCGTCCTCAGAAAAAAGCGCGGCCGGTCTCCGCGTCGAAGGCATGCCATTTGTCGCGATTGACCGTCACGTAACAGGCCTCGCCCGGCGCGCCGTCGAATTCTGGCACCGTCTTCACGCGGATTCGGGCGTCGGCCAGTTGCACATCGACGATCATGTCGCCACCGAGCAGTTCGTTGACGAAGATCTCGCCGGTAATCACCGGTTCCGCCAGCTTCTGCATGGAGATTCCGAGGGCATCCGGGCGCACCCCCATGCGCACCGGGCCCGCGGCATGGCCGTTGAGCCGCTGTACTTGCTGCGGCTTCAGCGCCAGCGCGAAATTGGGATGCGTCAGCAGCACGTCGTCGCGCTCGCCGCGCACGTCGCAGGTCAGGAAGTTCATCGCCGGCTCGCCGACGAAGCCAGCCACCCACGCATTGACCGGATGATTGTAGACCTCGCGCGGTGTGCCGAGTTGCTGGAGCTCACCGTCATGCATGACCGCGATCATGTCGGCCATCGACATGGCCTCCAGCTGGTCGTGGGTGACATAAATCATCGTGGTACCGAGCGTGCGCTGCATGTGCTTGATCTCGCCGCGCATGTGGGCGCGCAATTTGGCATCGAGATGCGCGATCGGCTCGTCAAACAGGAACAGCTTCGGCTCCCGCACGATGGCGCGGCCGATGGCGACGCGCTGCTTCTGGCCGCCCGAAAGCTCCTGGGGCCGGCGGTTCATCAGATGGCCGATCTCCAGCAGGCTCGCCGCGGCCATGACGCGCTCCTTGATCCGGTCGGCGCTCTGGCCTCGCAGCTTCAGCGGATTCGCCATGTTCTCGAACACCGACTTGTGCGGATAAAGCGCGTAGTTCTCGAACACCATGGCGACGTCGCGGTCCTTCGGCGCCAGGTCGTTGATCCGCCGGTCATCGAACAGGATGTCACCGGCACTGATGTGCTCAAGACCCGCGATCATGCGCATGGTGGAGGATTTGCCGCAGCCTGAGGGCCCAAGGATCGACAGGAACGTGCCGTCGGCGCATTCTATGTTGAGGTCCTTCACGGCGGCCAGGTCACCGTATTTTTTCCACACGCTGCGGAAGGATACTTTCGCCATACTTTCCTCCGGTTACTCCTTGACCGCGCCCATGGTAAGACCCGTGACAAGATATCTTCTGATGACAAGACCAAGGAGCATCATGGGCACGGTGGTGACGACACCGGCGGCCATGATCGACCCCCACTGAATGTTCTGCGGCTGGACCAGTTCTCGGGTGGCGACGGGCAGTGTCTTGGCGCCACCCGAGCCGATGATCGCCGCAAACAGGAAATCGTTCCAGGCGAACAGAATGCACAACACGATGAAAGCGCCGATGCCGGGCGCCACGAGGGGCAGTATCGCCAGCAGGGCTTGCGGTCTCGTTGCACCGTCGACCATCTGCGCTTCCTCAATGGCGTAAGGCACGTTGTCGAAGAATCCTTTCAAGATCCAGATGGCGAAGGGCAGGTTGAAGGTGGTGTAGGCAAGGATGAGGCCGGGCAGCGTACCGACCAGCTCGAGCGAGCGGAAGATCGAATAGAGCGGTACCATCACGGCGACCACCGGCGCCATGCGGGTAGAGATGATCCAGAAGAAGAGGTCGTTTTTGCCTTTGAAATTGATACGCGACAGCGAATAGGCAGCCATCGAGCCAAGAACCACCGAGATCACCGCCGAGCCGCCGGCGGCGACCAGGCTGTTCAGGATATAGCTGCTGAAATTGAGGTTGAGGAACAGGTCCTGGTAGTGCTTCAGCGTCGGCGTGAACTCGAAGAACACGCCGATACCGGCCCAATCGCCGACCGCCGGGATCTTGAATGCCTCCAACAAGTCCTTGAAGGAGGAAACGAACATCACCAGGATCGGCAGCAGGGTCCACATCAGGTAAACGATGATGAAGGCAACCGAGAACCAGCGGAACGCCCTGGTGAGCGGTGTCTCGTATTGGACGACCTCGCGGGAAGCCATGGGCTCAGGCCTTTCGCGGCTGCTGGCGGTCGAAGATCCTGACCAGGATCATGCCAAGCACGATGGTGACGATGAGCAGGGTAAGCGCGATCGCGGCGCCGCGACCCAGCTTGAAGAACTTGAACGACACCTCGAACAGGTAGACCGGCAGGATCTTGGTCGCGTTGCCGGGTCCGCCGCCCGTCAGCGCCAGCACGGAATCGATGAAACGGAAGTTGTCCATGAATCGCAGCATCACCGCGATCAGCAGGACCGGATAGAGATTGGGCAAGGTGATGGCGAAAAAGTTGCGCAACTGCGAGGCACCGTCGACCATATTGGCTTCGAGCTGATCCTGCGGTACCCGCTTCAGCCCGGCCAGCGTGATCAGCGTGATCAGCGGCGTCCACTGCCAAACATCGACGATGACAATGCCGATGAGCGCGGTGCTGGTGCTGGCCAGGATCGACTTGGGGCCGAGGATGCCGACGCTCTGCAGCAGCCAGTGGTACCAGCCGAAGGTGCCGTTATAAAGAAAATGCCAAACCAGACCGGCGACAATGGGGGCCATCATCATTGGCATCAGCAAAGTGGTGACCAGGATCTTCTCGAACCGGGCACCATTGAGCGCCACGGCGAGAAACACGCCGATCCCGATCTGCAGCACCAGGCACATCACGCTGTACTGGATCAGCAGCCACCAACCCTTGAGGTAGCGCGAATCGGTGGCAAGCTTGGTGAAGTTCTCGAAATTGTTCCACACCGTCGAGCCGATCTCGACGTCATGCAGGCTCATATAAATCATCCAGAAGAACGGATAGAGCGAGATACAGGCGAGCAGGACGATCGCCGGCACCATGAGCCAGAAGAAATACGCCCGCGACGCGGCCGGATTGAGTTTCGCCGGCATTGTGACTGTCGACGGAACAGGACGCGCCTCCACGTTGTCAGCGATTTCCCGGACGCGGAACAGGCCTTGGCTCTGGCCGGGCACGTATTGGTCGGATAGTGCGGTGTCAGTCATCGATGCCGTTCTAGCTTCCTCGATCGAGCGGACCGGAACTCGAAAACGCAGATCCGGCGGCCTCACGGCCGCCGGATTGCGCAGGGTGAGGAATTAGACTCCGTTCAGCTCGTCGAGCTGGGTTTGCAGCGAAGCGCAGGTCTCCTCCGGCGTTTGCTCGCCCGAGCAGCATTTCTGGATCTCCGCCGCGATGATTGAGTGATACTCATTCGCCTGCGGGATCTTCGGACCCATCACCAGATGCGGATCCTTGATGCCGTAATTGTAGACCGGATCGAAGGTCAATGCGTTCGGCATCGTGGTCGGACGCACCATGGCTTTCTTGACTTCGTCCATCTCGACCACGGACTTCCGGGTGGGTGTGCCGCCCAGACCTTTCAGCACGTTGAACTGATTCTCACGCGAGACCGACCAGATGGCGAAGATGTAGGCCGCGCGCTTGAGGTCCTCGGAGGCATTGCCGTTGATGCCGATACCGCCGATGCCGCAGTTGGTGCCATTCACCGCCATGCCGCCGTTCTTGATCCAGGCAGGATCACCCTTCGGGCAAGGCGCATAGGCGGTCTTGCCGCCCGCTGCTCGGGACTTCTCCTTGTCTTCAATCGAGGCGGCGAACTCGTGATACTGGGTCTGCATGGCGATGTTGCCGGACTGGTAGACGGTATTCAGCTCGAGCGTACCGTTGGCCAGATTGTCCGGATGGGAGACGTCGGCCAGCTCCTTGAACTTGGTCATGATCAGGATCGACTGCTCGTCGCCCCAATTGGTCTTCCCGGGGGTCTTCGATCCCAGCTTGTCGTCGATGGCCCAGTCGATCCACTGGCCGTTGGCGAACAGCAGCCGCTGGATGTCGAGTTGCGTCGTCCAGGCGAAGGAGCCCTGGTGCTGCGCGTAGCCGTAGGGCACGTCCTTGCCGGCTTCCTTGGCCTTCTTGAAGAACGTCGCCATGTCGGTGACGTGCTGCCAGGTCGAGTCCTTGTTGAACTCCAGGCGATAGCCGTATTCCGCCTCGAAATCCTTGCTGTTCGCTTCGAAGATGTCCTGGCGATAGAAGGTGCAGGCAATGGCCGCATCATAGGGCAGCGCGATGACCTTGCCCTTGTCGTAGAAGCGGCCGCAAACGGTTAGGAAGTTGTCGAACCAGGCCTCGTCGCCATAGCCTTCCGGATCCTGCGGGAGCGTTTCGTCGCCAAACAGGGGGGTCATGTCGGCGAAGAAATCCGCGAACGGTGCGCCGATCGGCTTGTCTTGCACGTAGCCCAATGTGTAATCGGACTTGCCGCCGCGCAGATCGATGCCGAGCTTCTGCTGCACCACCGGCAAATCATCTGTGAGGATGGTCACATCGATGCCGGTCAGATCGGTGAAGGCCTTGATGTTGTCGCGGATAGCGAAGGATGGCGGCGTGTTCTCCGACATGAAGACGAGCTTCGAGCCGGAATACTGCTTCCATTTCGCATCATCGGACGATGCGGCCTGGACCTGCGAGCGCGTGATCGTGGAACCGAGCCCGAGCGTCACCGACCCGACACCCAGAGCGGCGGCCGCGCCACCACCGAGTTCGAGGAACTTGCGGCGGCTGACTCGTTCAAAGACGGCGTTCTTCGGCGTATAGAACATTGGTGTATCCCTCCCGGTGGGATTTCGCTTTCCGAAATCCCTTATTGATTTTCAGCAGCCCAGGCCCTCGCCCGTGCGCTCCAGAACTCGGCTTGGCGATCCCGCGT
>WBUW01000119.1 GCA_008933495.1 Pseudorhodoplanes sp. | reverse complement strand
GGGGCGAGGCTGTTGCAATCATATGCGGCGGCGGCAGCTTTCCCTTTGCGGTCGCCGATGCCCTTGTCCGGCAGGGGCGGCGCGTCGTGCTGTTTGCGCTGCAGCCCTGGGCGGACCCTGAAGCGGTAAAGCGCTATCCGCATTACTGGGCCCGCATCGGCCAGCTCGGCCGCTTCATCCGGATTGCCAGGAAGGAACGCCTGCGCGACGTGATTTTCATCGGCACCATCGTCCGGCCGGCCATTCGCGAAATCCGGCTGGACTGGACCACGTTGCGGCTGTTTCCCCGCATCGTGCGCCAGTTTTACGGCGGCGATGACCACCTGCTCAAAGGCGTCGCGAAAATCTTCGAAGATCTCGGTTTCCGGCTGCTCGGCGCCCACGAAGTCGCTCCGGAAATCCTGATGCCGGAAGGTCCGCTTTCGAACACCGCACCGAATGCAAAGGACATGGCCGATATTGCCCGCGGCCTGGACGTGCTGCGGGCGATGGGTCCCTTCGATATCGGACAGGCCGTGGTCGTCGCCAACAATCATGTGCTCGCAGTGGAGGCGAGCGAGGGCACCGACCAGATGCTGGCGCGCGTCGCGGAACTGCGCCGCAATGGGCGCATCCGCTCCCCGAAAAGGACAGGCGTGCTCGTCAAGGCGCCCAAGCCGGGCCAGGATCGACGCTTCGATCTTCCCTCGATCGGACCCAGGACCATCGCCGGTGTCGCCGAAGCCGGGCTGGCCGGGCTCGCCGTGATTGCGGGCGGCACCATCGTCGCCGAACCAGCCGCGATCGTCGAGGCCGCCGACCGCGCGAACATTTTCGTCGTCGGGATGAAAGACGCGGGGGCGCGATGAAAGTCTTTCTCGTCGCGACCGAGGAATCCGGCGACCGCCTTGGCGCCGCCTTGATGCATGCCTTGCGCGCCATGCACGGCAACGACATCGTGTTTCGCGGGGTGGGCGGGTTCGAAATGGCGGCGGCCGGCCTGCCGTCGCTGTTTCGCATCGACGAGCTCGCCATTGTGGGGCTTGCTGCGATCCCCTCGCGCCTGCCTTTGATCCTCAGCCGCATCCGTCAGGCCGCCAAGGCCGCGCTCGCCGAGCGTCCCGACGTGATGGTCATCATCGACAGCCCCGATTTCACCCATCGCGTCGCGCGCCGCGTCCGGCGTGCCAATCCGTCCATCCCGATTGTCGATTATGTCTCGCCGAGCGTGTGGGCATGGCGTCCGGGCCGCGCCCGTGCCATGCGCCGCTACATCGATCACGTGCTCGGCCTTTTGCCGTTCGAGCCCGAGGTCCATCGCAAACTGGGCGGACCGCCCTGCACCTATGTTGGCCATCCGCTGGTCGAGCAGGTCGACGAATTGCGCCCCAATGCGACGGAAGCGGCGCGACGCGCGAGCGCTCCGCCGATCCTCCTCATCCTGCCCGGGAGCCGGAAAGGCGAGATCAGACGATTGATCGGCCCGTTCGAGCGCACGGTCGAGCGCGTCGCCAAGGACATCTGGCCGCTCGACGTCGTGATCCCCACGACCTCGCATCTGGCGGACGCGGTGCTGCGCACCACCGCCCATTGGCCCTTGCGACCGCAGATCGCGGTCAAGCGGGAGGAGCGGCGCGCGGCATTTCGCACGGCGCGCGCGGCGCTGGCGAAATCGGGGACCGTCACGCTGGAACTTGCGATTGCGGGCGTTCCCATGGTGACCGCCTACAAGGTGTCGCGGCTCGAGGCCGCGATCGCCCGCCGGCTGATCAAGGTGCCGTCGGCGATCCTGGCCAATCTGGTGCTCGGCGAGAATGTTGTGCCGGAATTCATCCAGGAAGACTGCACGCCGGACAAGCTTTCGGCCGCCCTGTTGCCGCTGTTTGCCGACGGCCCGGCCCGCAACCGGCAACTGGACGCGTTCCGCAGGCTCGACACCATCATGGAGATCGGAAAGACCGAACCGGCCCGTCATGCCGCCGAAATCGTCCTTGAGACCGCCCGGCGGGGACGCTTGCCGGCGGCCGGTGTTGCAGCGCGTGTTACAAATTGAAGAGCGCCGGACTGGCGTTCGCCCGGCGAACACCGTAGTTTGCCGTCTATAACGGCAATAGCAGCTTGACCGGCCTATGGGCGCCAACGGCCAGACTTCAAAAAGACCCGCCATTACAGGCGTTTACGGCTACCTTCCCGAATATGTCCTGACCAACGCCGAGCTTGCCCGGTTGGTGGATACGAGTGACGCATGGATCACCGAGCGCACCGGGATCAAGGAACGCCGCATTCTCAAGGGTGAGGGGCTTGGCACCTCCCACATGGGAGCGGAGGCCGTCCGTGGTCTCCTCGAGAGAACCGGCACGCCACCCGCCGAGGTCGATCTGCTGATCTGCGCGACAACGACGCCGGACTTTGTCTTCCCCTCGACCGCCAACCTGATCGCCGACATGGTCGGCCTTGGGCCGGTCGGCAGTTTCGACGTTCAGGCGGCCTGTTCGGGTTTCATCTATGCCATCAGCATCGCCTCGCAATTCATTGCGACCGGGCAATGCCGCAAGGTCGTCGTGGTCGGCGCCGACAAGATGTCGGCCATTATCGACTACACGGACCGGGCGACCTGCGTGATATTCGGCGACGGGGCCGGTGCGGTCCTGATCGAGCCCTCGCCCAACGGCGAGGGCATTTTCGACACCGTGATCCGCTCCGACGGCGCCGGCATGATCCATCTGCATCAGAAAGCCGGCGGCAGCCGCTTGCCGCCAAGCGCCGAAACCGTGGCCAAGCGCCTGCACTATGTCCACCAGGAAGGCGCCGCCGTCTACAAATTCGCGATCGCGAAAATGGCCGAGGTTGCCGCCGAAATCATGGCCCGCAACAACCTGCGCGCGGACATGATCCAGTGGCTGGTGCCGCATCAGGCCAACTGGCGCATCATCGAATCAACGGCGGAGAAGATGGGGCTGCCGATGGACCGCGTGATGGTCACGATCCAGAAATACGGCAACACCACCGCCGCCACGATCCCGCTCTGCCTGTGGGACTATGAACGCCGTCTGAAGACCGGCGACCGGCTGATCCTGGCGGCCTTTGGCGGCGGCTTCACCTGGGGCGCGAGCTATCTGACCTGGGCCTATGACGGCGCGGCCGCAGCGCAGGAGCACCGCCGGCGGCTGAGTTGACGCCGGACACGGACCGGCCAGGTCAGCCGCGCGAGCGGGGGCAGGCCCGGGAACGGATCAATCGCACGGCCGGCTGACCATGCCGGGGCCGGATCAGGATTTACGGGTGGAAATCGGCTGATAGTCACGGCGGGTCGCGCCGGTATAGAGCTGGCGCGGACGGCCGATTTTCTGGTTGGGGTCCTCGATCATCTCTTTCCATTGCGCGATCCAGCCGACCGTGCGCGCAACCGCGAACAGCACCGTGAACATCGAGGTCGGGAAGCCCATCGCCTTGAGCGTGATGCCCGAATAGAAGTCGATGTTCGGATAGAGCTTCTTCTCGACGAAATAGTCGTCGTGCAGCGCAATCCGCTCGAGCTCGACCGCCACTTCGAGCAGAGGATCGTCCTTGTGGCCGACTTCTGCGAGCACCTCATGGCAGGTTTTCTGCATGATTTTCGCGCGCGGATCGTAGTTCTTGTACACGCGGTGGCCGAACCCCATCAGCCGGAACGGATCGTTCTTGTCCTTGGCGCGGCGGATATATTCGGTAATGCGGTCGACGGTTCCGATCTCGCTCAGCATCTTGAGCGCGGCCTCGTTGGCGCCGCCATGCGCGGGTCCCCACAGGCAGGCTATCCCGGCCGCAATGCAGGCGAACGGATTGGCCCCCGATGAACCGGCGAGGCGCACGGTCGAGGTTGAGGCGTTCTGTTCGTGGTCGGCGTGCAGGATGAAGATGCGATCCATTGCACGCGCCAGCACCGGATTGACCTTGTAGTCCTCGCACGGTACCGCGAAGCACATCCGCAGGAAATTGCTCGAATAGTCGAGCGCGTTCATCGGATAGACGAACGGCTGGCCGATCGTGTATTTGTACGCCATGGCCGCAAGGGTCGGCATTTTGGCGATCATGCGGATCGAGGCCACGAGCCGCTGGTGTGGATCGGATATGTCCGTGGAGTCGTGATAAAAGGCGGACAACGCCCCGACCAACCCCACCATGACCGCCATCGGATGGGCGTCGCGGCGGAAGCCCTGCAGGAAGCGACTCATCTGTTCGTGGACCATCGTGTGATTGGTCACACGCTTGTCGAAATCGGCTTTCTGGCTCGCCGTCGGCAGCTCGCCATACAGCAGGAGATAACAGGTCTCCAGAAAATCGCCGTGCTCGGCCAATTGCTCGATCGGGAAGCCGCGATAAAGCAGAACGCCCTCGTCACCGTCGATATAAGTGATTTTGGATTCGCAGCTTGCGGTCGAGGTGAAGCCGGGGTCGTAAGTGAAAAGACCCGCCGATCCATACAGTTTCGAAATGTCGACCACATCGGGCCCGATCGTGCCCTCATAAACGGGAAACGACCAAGCCTTTTCCCCGACGCTCAATTTTCCGACTTTGGCGCTGGTGCCCGTCTTTGCGTCCATGCTCAATTCCCCAATTCCGGAGCCCCGCACGGACTTCAAACGGCGGCTGGAGCGCCGAAAGCGAGCCCCGGCAGGCTCACGAGGTCCGAGAGTCTTTCCGGTTGGGTACCTTATACCATCTTGCGCCGCAAGACATTGTCGCGCCCGGCGCGCCGCCGCCCGGCCGGCGGCGGCCTCTCCTGCGAACGCCGCAAGGGGTGGCGAATGCCCAATCGCAGCCTGCCACTCACCCGCGCATGGAGGGCAAAGGCAGTTACGCCGGCTCGCCAGCGCGGTCATGCAACCGCGCCAGGCTTTCGTCCTTGCCGAGCACAGCCAGCACATCAAAAATGCCGGGCGAGGTCGTCCGTCCGGTCAATGCCGCACGCAGCGGCTGCGCCACCGAACCGAGCTTGATGTTCTCGCTTTCGGAGAACGTGCGCACGCAGACCTCAAGCGCGGCGGCAGTCCACGGCTCGACCCGTTCAAGCGCCGCGGTCAGTCTTGCGATGATCCTGCGCGCTTCGGCGGTCAGAAGCGCGGCAGCTTTGTCGTCGAGCGGCACCGGACGATCCGCCCACAGGAAGCGGGTGCCGTCGAGCAGATCGATCAGCGTTTTCGCCCGCTCCTTGAGCGCCGGCATGGCCGCCAGGATTTTTGCGCGCAGCGGATCAGACATCTTGCCGGCAAGCGCTTCGCCCCCGGCGATGTACGGCAGCGCGCGTTCGAGTTCCGCCAAGAGGTCCGCGTCCGCGGTGCCACGAATATAGTGGCCATTCAGGTGTTCGAGCTTGGCGAAATCGAAGCGCGCCGGCGAGCGGCCAATCTGGGGCAGGTCGAACAGCCGGATCATTTCGTCGGTGGAGAAAATTTCCTGGTCCCCGTGACTCCAGCCCAGGCGGACAAGATAGTTGCGCAATGCCACCGGCAGATAGCCCATGGCGCGGTACGCATCGACCCCCAGCGCCCCGTGCCGCTTGGACAGTTTTGATCCGTCCGGCCCATGGATGAGCGGAATATGGGCCATCACCGGCACCGGCCAGCCGAGCGCCTCGTAGATCTGGGTCTGCCGGGCGGCGTTGTTCAGGTGATCGTCGCCGCGGATGATTTGGGTCACCTCCATGTCATGGTCATCGACGACCACGGCAAGCATGTAGGTCGGGGTGCCGTCCGAACGCAGCAATACGAAATCGTCGAGGTTCTCGTTCTGCCAGACCACGCGGCCCTGGACCTGATCCATGATCGCCGTTTCACCGGTCAGCGGTGCCTTGAGCCGGATGACGGGCCTGACGCCGGCCGGCGCGTCGGCCGGATCGCGGTCCCGCCAGCGTCCGTCATAGAGCCGGGTGCGGCCTTCGCTGCGCGCCTGCTCGCGCATTTCTTCGAGCTCTTGCGGCGTGGCGTAGCAGCGATAGGCCTTGCCCCGGGCGAGCAGATCCTCGACCGCCTCGCGGTGACGCGCGGCGCGGGGGAACTGGAAGACGACCTCGCCATCCCATTCGATGCCGAGCCACTTCAGGCCGTCCAGGATGGCGTCGATCGCCGCCTGCGTCGAGCGCTCGCGATCGGTGTCCTCGATCCGCAGCAGCATTTTGCCGCCGCGGCCGCGCGCATAGAGCCAGTTGAAGAGCGCCGTGCGCGCCCCGCCGATATGCAGAAAACCGGTCGGCGACGGCGCGAAGCGGGTAACAACGGTTTTCGACATAGCCGGTTCGACGGGCTCGGATGCGGACTCGATATCCGCGACCTCTACCACAAAAGACCGCAGCGATTCCAAGGCGGCGCGGGCGAACCAGAGGACACTTGGCGCGGACGACGGGATTTGGCAGATAGGCTCGCGTGTCGCGGTCCGCCGGCACAGACAACGGAACGAGACCATGGCGAACGGCGCAGAGGATTACGGCGATAAGCCGGACGCGGAGACCGGACGCGACTTCATCCGGGACATCGTTCGGGCCGACCTGGCGTCCGGCCGCCACCAGACCGTGGTGACCCGATTTCCCCCGGAGCCGAACGGCTATCTCCATATTGGGCATGCAAAATCGATCTGCCTGAATTTCGGGATCGCCCAGGAATTCGGGGGCCGCTGCCACCTGCGGTTCGACGACACCAATCCGACCAAGGAAGAACAGGAATATATCGACGCGATCGAACGCGACGTGCGCTGGCTCGGTTTCGATTGGGGCCCGCATCTCTATCATGCCTCGGATTATTTCGAGCAGCTCTATGAATGGGCCGCGCATCTGATCAAGGCCGGAAAGGCCTATGTCGACGACCAGTCGCAGGATGAGATGCGCGCGACGCGGGGCACGCTGACCACCCCCGGCGCCAACAGCCCGTTCCGCGACCGCACCGCGGAAGAAAATCTCGATCTGTTCCGGCGCATGCGGGCGGGGGAGTTTCCGAACGGCGCCCGGGTCCTGCGTGCCAAGATCGACATGGCCTCCGGCAACATCAATTTGCGCGACCCGGTCCTGTACAGGATTTTACACGCCTCTCATCCGCGGACCGGGACGCAATGGTGCATCTACCCGAGCTATGACTTCGCTCATGGCCAGTCCGACGCAATCGAGGGCATTACCCATTCGATCTGCACGCTTGAATTCGAGGATCATCGTCCGCTTTACGACTGGCTGATCGAAAACCTTCCGGTGCCGTCGCGGCCGCGCCAGTACGAGTTTGCCCGCCTGAATCTCACCTACACGGTCCTCTCCAAGCGCGTCCTCACCGCGCTGGTCAGGGCAGGCCATGTCTCGGGCTGGGACGATCCGCGCATGCCGACGCTCGCCGGGCTGCGTCGCCGCGGCGTTCCCCCCGAAGCGATCCGCGATTTCGTGCGGCGGATCGGTGTTGCCAAGGCCAACAGCATTGTCGACGCCAACATGTTCGACTTCTCGGTGCGCGAAGTCCTCAACCGGGCGGCCGCGCGCCGCATGGCGGTCCTGCGCCCGCTGCGGGTCGTGATCGAGAATTATCCGGAGGGGGAGACCGAAGACCTCGAGGCCGCCAATCATCCGGACGACCCGAAAGCCGGCACGCGCAAGATCCGGTTCGGCCGTGAATTGTTCATCGAACGCGACGACTTCATGGAAAACCCGCCGAAGAAATTCTTTCGGCTGTCACCCGGAAACGAGGTGCGCCTGCGCTATGCGTATTTCGTGACCTGCCGCGAAGCGATAAAGGACGCGGCGGGGAATGTCGTCGAACTGCGATGCAGCTATGACCCGGCGACGCGCGGCGGCAATGCGCCGGACGGGCGCAAGGTGAAAGCGACGCTGCACTGGGTGTCGGCCGCCGATGCATTGACCGCCGAAGTCCGGCTCTACAATCCGCTGTTTCGCCGGCCCGATCCCGATGCCGCGCAGTTCGAGAACGATCTCAATCCGCAATCGCTGGAGGTCCTGCGCGACGTCAAGGTTGAGCCGGCGCTGCAAGCCGCCGAACT
>WBUW01000118.1 GCA_008933495.1 Pseudorhodoplanes sp. | reverse complement strand
GGGCACAGGTTGCGCCGGCCCGCGCCGCGCGCATCCCGGCGCACGAATTTCATTTTGCCGCGCTGGATCAGATTGATCCTTCAATACGCTATGCGTACCGAATGGTGCGCGGCCGCGGTATCGACGGCCGGTACGACGGGATCGTCAAGGGCAACATGCTTGCAAGCTTCTGCCATCTGCGATCGACGGCGCGAAGCGGGCGCTGGACCGACCGCTTTATTGCGTTCATCCATGGCTGCAAGCGAGGCGCGGGAACGCGCGGCGCCTGATTGCGTGCGGCTGACTTACGCCACGCTCCCGAACGATGCACTTTGCGCCCCGTGCGGCGGCTTCAGTCCAGCCAGAGCGCAGCCCTGTGCGATCGGGCCGCCCGGCAGAATATGGTACAGATATTTCATGCCGCCCTTGCTCGCGAAGCGCGCCTCGAGGGCGTCGCGCAACAGCCTGAGGCGCGGCGATGCCTCGTCCCGGTAGCTGCCTTGCAGGACGCGGACAACTTCCCAGTGATCCTCGGTCAGCGCCAGGCCGGCGGCGGATGCCCGGGCGACGGCGGCGGCGCGGGTCCAGCCTTCCGGCGCATCGCGAAAATCCGGATCAAACCCGGCGTCCGCGCTCGGATGCAAGATGGCGAGCATCGTGCGCGGCGACGCCTGCCGTTGCAGAACCGATGGTGCTCCGCCGGCGCGTGCGACCGGCACCGGGCTGGCGGCTTTGGCGCTCTTGCGCCGTTTGACAGGCTTGCGGCTTGACGGCGGCGCGGTCTTCGATTTGACCGGCGATTTGCCTTTTCCGGGTTTCGTCCGGCGCGCCTGCTTCGCGCCCGTTCCGGAGCCCGAGGCCGGACGCGATTTCTTCCTGCGCGCTTTGGCAGTGCTGCGCTTCGTTGCCATGCCATCCTCCGCCCAATCGGCTGGTCCGTCTCAATCGACCGCGGTCTCCGCCAGCCTTGCAAGTGAGTTTGCCTCGCGCTCGATAGCCGCGTGCACAAGCCGGCGCGTGCGCGCCGGCAAATCGAGCGAGAGCGCGGCCTGGTGCCCCTTCGGCGACATCTTCCGCAAGGTCTTGCCGAGAATATCGACCATCTTGGCATCGTCGTAACCGCGGTATTTGGCGCTGAACTCGTCGAAATAATGCTCGAGAAAGACGATATCGACGACATTCTCGAGCGCCTGGGAGTCCCGGTCCTTCTTCAGCCGTTCCTTCTTGACGAGTTTCGTCGTCTGCTCGATCTCCTCGTTCGAATAACCGTTGCGGTTCATGATGTCGCGCAGCAAGCCGGCATGATGCTCGCGGCAGGTGCGGCGCCATTCATTATAACCCTCGCGGCCTTGCGCGAATGTGGCGCGCGGAATGTCGAAGCGCCGGAGATGCTGCCCGCGTGCGGCGATGCGTAACAGTTCGGAGGCGTCCGGATACATTGCCTCGAGGCGACGCGTCATGCGTTCCGAATAGACGACCTCATAGGGGCGCGTTGCCCCGCTTACGACGATCGTCCGCGGATCCCCGGCATTGGCCGTATCAATGTCCGCGATTGCCTTGGAGAAACGTTGTGATCGTTCAACCATTCGGTCAGTAACATTCGGTCAGTAACACATGTCCGCGGACTCGATGGCTTCGGATCAGGCCGAGCGGCATTTTCAACAACGACCTTTCGGCCGCATCCAGCCCGCGACTGATTATCATTACCATGTAAATTCAAACACCTGCATACTTCTCTGTCAACGTGGCGCCGGGTCGTGGCCGCACCGGAAAGGTCACGCCGGAAATGCCGGCGGCCGACACTGCGAATCAGCAAGATGAGGATTGCGCGGCGCGGCGCGGATGGTGACGCTCAATCCGCGGACACGACATTTTGATTGACATTGCGCGCATTCTAACATTCAATTTTATCAATATGAACGGCGTCGCATGTTGCGACGGCGGAGCGTTTGCGCCCGCCAGCCCGGGGAGCGTTGCCGGGAAAACGGCTGCGCTGACCGCAATGCTGCGTGAGCGGCTGACATGAGATTGTCTTAGGGCCAATGGCGAAGGACCTGTTCGATCGAGCCTGCTTACGCCGCCGTCCTTGGTGATCGACCGCCTGCGCCGCCGAAGATTTGGCGGAACAAACGCTCAAGCTGAAACTTACGCCGGACCACCTTAATCGTAACAGTTCGCAACTTTCGGAAGGCACCTGGATGACGCCAATGGCCAATGTGACGCTCGATGCAAAAGGTCTGAATTGCCCGCTACCGATCCTGAAGGCGAAGAAGGCGCTCAAGGATGTCGCGGTCGGCGGTACGCTTGAAATTCTTGCCACCGATCCGGGCTCGGTAGCCGATTTCGATGGCTTCTGTCGAACCACAGGCAACGAATTGGCCGAATCCTCGCAGGACGGGGATGTCTACCGGTTCGTGATCAAACGCCTCAAATAGGCCGGAGCATCGTTGCGGCTGTATTGAAGTTGCCGCCGCCGACGTATATAAAAAATACTATATGTATAGTACCAGGGCGGCTTTATAGCCTGGCATCTGCAAATGAACGAGCTCGCGCCCAGCACCATTGCAGGAATCGGCGGTTTCCTGACCGGCCTTGCGTTCGGAGCCGTGGCGCAGCGTACGAATTTTTGCGCGATGGGCGCAATTTCGGACTTTGTCCTGATGGGCGACGGGCGGCGATTCCGCGCTTGGATCCTTGCGATCGCCGTCGCCATCATGGGCACGCAGGCGTTGCACTTCGCCGGCGTCCTCGATGTCGACAAGTCGATCTATCTCTCGGGCACGCTCGGTTGGTTGGGCGCCATCATTGGCGGTCTCATGTTCGGTTTCGGCATGACCCAGGCCGGCGGGTGTGCCGGCAAGACCCTGATCCGTCTCGGTGGCGGCAACCTGAAGTCCCTGATCGTGACGACCGTGCTCGGCATCGTTGCCTATACGACCTTGCGCGGACTGATCGCGCTCTTTCGCGTTCAGCTTGAAGACGCCACCAACATCGATCTCAAAGCGCGCGGGCTCCAGAGCCAGAATATCGGCGAGCTGGCTGGGATGGCGGTTGGCCTCAATTCCGGGACCGCGCGTATCGCCGTGGCGGCCATCGTGGCGTTTGCGCTGCTTCTATACTGCTTCCGGGATAGGGATTTCCGTCGCAGCCCCGTAAACATCATTGCCGGGATACTGATCGGCGCCTGCTCTGTGGCCGGCTGGCTCGTGACCGGCGTTCTGGCCGCTGACGATTTTAATCCGGTACCGCTTGCTTCGGTGACGTTCGTTTCGCCCATTGCCGAGAGTCTGCAATATCTGATGACCTTTACCGGTTCGACCGTCAATTTCGGGATCGGCACGGTCGGCGGAGTGGTCGCCGGCAGTTTTCTGGTGGCTTCATTGACGGGAGCCTTTCACATCGAGAGCTTTGCCGATCGCAATGACCTCGTGCGGCATCTTTACGGTGCGGCATTGATGGGGGCCGGCGGCGTTCTGGCCCTTGGCTGCACGATCGGCCAGGGCATCACCGGCATGTCCACCCTCTCGCTCGGCAGTCTGATTGCGTGGCTGTCGATTCTCGGCGGCGGTTATCTCGGCATCAAGTATCTCGAAGAAGGTTCATTCGGCGACGCAATCCGTGCGGTTTTCGCGCGCGGCTGACCGGCCGCGGCGGTTCTCGAAACGCACGTCGTCCGCGGCGCGGCGGCTTTGGTCGCGTTTCATACGACCCGCGACTCGGTCGCGAAGCCCCAAACCGGATCGAACCGGTGCAGATAATAAACCGGGCGCGACTTTACCGCCTCGGGATACGCACCCTTGCGCAAACCGGTCGCGATGCATGGTGCCACGATGGCCGGGATCGTACCTATGTGTCCCGCGGTGGCACGGTGAACATGACCGCTGAACACCGCGATAACGCGGCCGGAATGCTGGATCGCCCGGGCAAGCGCGCACATGGCATCCGACGTTGCGAAATTTATCGAGTCTGGCCCGACCGTGACTTCAAATGGCGGGTGATGCGTGAAAACGGCAATCGGCTTTGTGAGCTCGGCGTCGATCATGGCGATCAGGCGCCGGGTTCGTTCGGCGCAGAAGGCGCCCTTGTTGCTCTCGGTGTCGAGGGTATCGAGCGCGATCAATCTCACGGGATAGCTTTCGATCGCGTAATCGATGAAGTCCGATTGGTTCGAAAGATATCCCGAAGCTCCAAAGGCGGCCCGCAAATTGTCCCTTCGATCCTTGTTGCCGGCCAGGACGTAAACAGGCGCGCGCGCGCGTGAAAGAATGGCGGCTGCCTGTGCGTATTCATCCGCTCGTCCGTTATGAACGATATCGCCGGTATGGACGATCACATCGGGCAGCGGGTCGAGCATGTTGATATCGGCGATTGCGCGCGCGAAATCCTGCATTCTGCGGTCGGCGTCCGGCACATCCAGAGCAATATGCGTGTCAGAGATTTGCGCAATGATCATGATGCCGGCCATCCGCCTGCTCTGCTTGTCGCAGGCTTGCTCACGCGGAGCTTCGCCGCGCGATTTGCGCTTATCTGCGCTGCGGCTTGACGCCTACGGCCGTTTGGGAGTCTTGTATTCGACTTCCTTCTGGAACGGTTCCCAGATGGTTTCGTAACCAACGAACCCCTTCTCGGTTGCCGGTTTCTGGCGCGTCGTAACATAGCGCGCATGGCCGTCAGGAACTTTGGTGATTGGCTTTTGCTCACTGCTCATAGGTCACCTTTTGCTCGGATTCGGGATTGCCATTCAAACAGGCCGCATGAGCGAAGGATCGATAGCCGCTTGCGCGCCGATCGCTCCGCCCGCCTGCATCTCTTCGTCGGTCGCCTCGCGCACGGTCAGGACTTCGAGCTTGAAAACGACCTCCCTGCCGCAAAGCGGATTGTTGCCGTCGACGGTCAACGTTTCATCGTCCACCTGCGTCACGAGAAAGCTGCGGGTCTCGCCCCTGTCGTTTTCCATGAGGATGGAGGTGCCAACCTGCCGATATTCCTCGGGAACATTCTCGATACGATCGGTGAAGACCAGCGATTCGTCTCGCATGCCGAAAATCTGATTGCCGTCGATCGGCACCTCGATGACATCGCCCGCGGACTTGCCCTCCAGCTGCATATGGACGGATGGCGCCAGGATTTCGTTGTGCCCATGGATATAACCCAGCGGAAACTCGACCGCGGTGAGGACATGCCCATATTTCCTGTCGATCACCTTGTAGGTGAGTTCGACGAACTTTCCGTTCTGGATGGTGTCACTCATGCCGGATTCGAAGCGCTCGCTCAGAAGATGGATGCACCGAAAATCTTGATCTTCCCGTCTTCGTAACCGAGGACAAGCCGGCCGAGCCATTCTCCCTCTTTCTTGGTGCTCCGTTGCCGGTAAAGCACCGTCACGTGTTCGCCCCGGCGGATCGTGCCGAGAAAGTCTGCGTCCTCGGAGAGATTGCGGGCCAGTTCGCTTCTTGCGAACTGATGGCCAACCTGAACTTGATCCATGGCTAGCGCGAACGCGCTGGAGAAATTCCTGACGAATTCTCCATACTTGCCCTCGTTGGAATTCTTCACGAGGTCGCGCCACAGGGGATTGGCGATGGCCTTTATCTCCTCATCGGTCTTTTCAATAATGTTCACGCGCGGTTCTCTGTGGCTCGAAGAGACCAGCATTGCAGAGTTCTTCTGAATAAGATCAACGAGCGACATGCCGGTTCTCTTGCGCCCAGGCAGACGTTCAACGCGAGCGTCCGCCCGGGAATCTGGTTACTCGTCGGCGCCGACCAGATGATAACAGGGCGCCTTCTCCATGGTGTATTCGCCGCTGTTCGGATCGCGACGCGAAACCGTCAGCACGTGCCAGTTTGCATCGTCCACTTTCATGGCATCGCCGCGGTAATAATAGCCCGGCCAGCGCGTCTCCTTGCGGAACAGGGTGTGCTGCGTCACGCACTCTGCGGCGCGATGCCGATGCTTGAGCTCCCACGCACGCAGCAATTCGTGAATATCCTTTGCGGCCAGATTCTCAAGGTCTTCCTCCATGATCTTGAGCTTCTTGAGGCCGATATTCAGGAGGTTCTCGTTGGTCATGTAGCTGACCGTCACCCCGCCGCAATATTCGTCCATCAGCTTCTGCAGACGATCCAGGCCCTGCTTGGGATTGATGTAGTGCGGGTTGACATCGCCCGCCACGATCTCATTGCGGTAGACCTTGTAATGCTCCAGCGGCCTGTAGATCTCCTTCTTGCGGCGATTGATCTGCTCTTCGGAGACGACAATGCCTTCGGCCTTCCCGTCATCGATGTATTTGCAGGCGGCCTTCGCTGCGAGACGGCCCTCGGTGAACGAGCCGGATGAGAAGGCGTGCGGCGTGCCGCCGACTGCGTCACCGGCGCCGAAAAGGCCTTCGATCGTCGTCATGCGATTATAGCCCCAGAAATACTCGGGCGGAGAAACGTCCTCCGGACCTGAGCACCAGGCGCCCGAGCAGGTCGCATGCGAGCCCATGACATAGGGCTCGGACGTCGTCAGCTCCGGATTCTCGTTCTTGGGGTCCACGTCCGTTGCAGCCCACAGGACCGCCTGACCGATGGTCATGCCGAGAAAGTTCTCCCAGCCGACCTCTTCCAGATGCGGATCCTGGAACGCCTTCATGGTCACCATGTGAATGGGTCCGCGGCCGGCATTCACTTCGTTGATGATGCAATGGTTGCGCAGACAGGTCGGGATCGGCCTGTGGGTCAGGTGCGAAACTTCCGGATCCAGATATTCCTTTCCGACCATTTTCTGAAGCTCAGGAAACCATTTGGATTCGTACTCTTCGCCCAGAGCATTTTGCGTGTAGGTCTTCAGGTGCAGGAAGTAAGCGCCGACCGGGCCGTAACCGTCCTTGAAACGCGCCAGCACGATGCGGTTTTCCATCTGCGTCATCTTGGCGCCGGCGTTGATCATGAGCCCATAGGCAGACGCCGACGACCAGGGCGCATACCAGGTGCGGCCGGAACCTTCGCCCACCGAACGTGGCTTGAAGATATTGGAAGCCCCGCCCGCGCCGCAGATCACGGTCTTGGACTTGAAGACGTGATAGTTGCCTGTGCGGACGTTGAAGCCGACGGCGCCGGCGACCCGGTTCTCCTTGCTGTCATCCATCAGCAGGTGGGTGACGCAAATCCGATTGAATATCTTGTCCGCGGATTTCTTGGCGGCCTCGGCCACGATGGGCTTGTAGGACTCGCCGTGAATCATGATCTGCCATCGCCCCTCACGCAGATAGCGCCCGGTTTTCGGGTCCTTCATGATGGGCAGACCCCACTCCTCGAACTGGTGCACCGTGGAGTCGACGTGGCGGGCCATGTCGAACAGCAGGTCTTCGCGCACCAGTCCCATTAGGTCGATACGGGCATAGCGGACATGGTCCTCGGGTTTGTTTTCGCCCCAGCGGGTGCCCATGTAGCAGTTGATGGCGTACAGACCCTGGGCGACCGCGCCGGAGCGATCGATATTCGCTTTCTCGGCGATGACAATCTTCTTGTCCTGCCCCCAGAATCTGGCCTCCCAGGCGGCGCCGGTGCCGCCAAGGCCTGCGCCGACGACCAGAATGTCGATGTTGTCTTCGACGATCGTTTTGTAAGCCATCAGTAATACACGCCTTTCTTCAGCTTGAGACCGGCGGACTGAAGCGTATGCAAACCGCCGTCATCCATGCGGATCCACTTTGGCTCGTTGTAAAGCAGCTGACTGTCGCGCATTTCCTTGCTGGGCCCGGGAATATTCGCGAGCTGAGGGATTGCCTGCCCCCACGGCTTGGTGGTGATCGGCGACAGAAAATTCTTTTCCATGCCGTTCCGGTATTTGATCTTCCAGGCGATCGTGCCTTTCTCTTCGTCGCGGATGACGCGAACGCTGTGACCGAGCGGGGCGAAATCTGCGTATCCGCGCACATCGATCGCATTCTGCGGACAAGCCTTGACGCAGGAGTAGCACTCCCAGCACATGTTAGGCTCGATGTTGTAGGCGCGACGATAGGTCTGATCGATGTGCATGATGTC
>WBUW01000117.1 GCA_008933495.1 Pseudorhodoplanes sp. | reverse complement strand
GTTGGCCGGCGGCGGAGCGAAGGATCGGCGGCGACGCGGCCATGTTCGCCCGCCGCTGCGGCAGCGGCGACCAGCCGCTGCCGGCGGCATAGCCGGCCGCGAAAACGAGGCCGCCCGCAAACAGGACGGCGGTCAGGGAAGGGCCTGCGCGCCACGGACGATTCAGGAACATTTACCCACATTAGGACTAAAACCTGTTTCGGGCAAGCTCCGCCTCCCGGGGCCTGGTGCCGCAGAGCCTTGCGCAGGCCCCCCGGCATTCCCATCATCTGCGCCGAAACGGGCGCGGCTCGCAGCTTCCGCTGCCGGCCACCGCGCCACTGGAGGCAGGGATGAACTATTTCCGGACCGCCATTCTGCTCGCCGGTCTGACCGCGTTGTTCATGGGCGTCGGTTTTCTCGTCGGCGGCCAGAGCGGCGCCATGCTCGCGCTCATCGTGGCCGCGGGCATGAACTTTTTCGCTTACTGGAATTCCGACCGCATGGTGCTGTCGATGCACGGCGCGCAGGAGGTCGACGAGCGCGCGGCGCCCGACGTCGTGCGCTTGGTGCGCGAACTGGCGCAGCGCGCCGGCCTGCCGATGCCGAAAGTCTACCTGATGGACAATCCGCAGCCGAACGCGTTCGCCACCGGCCGCAATCCGGAGAACGCGGCGGTCGCCGTCACCACCGGCCTGCTCGAGCGGCTCAACCGCGACGAGGTCGCCGGCGTGATCGCGCACGAGCTCGCGCACATCAGGAATCACGACACCCTGATCATGACCATCACCGCCACCATCGCCGGCGCGATTTCCATGATCGCGCAGTTCGGCATGTTCTTCGGCGGCAGCCGCGACAACAATAACGGCCTCGGCCTGATCGGCACGCTGGCCATGGTCATTCTGGCGCCGATCGCCGCCATGATCGTGCAGATGACGATCAGCCGCACGCGCGAATACGCCGCCGACAATCTCGGCGGGCGCATCGCCGGGCGGCCGGCCGCGCTCGCCTCGGCGCTGGTGAAGATTTCCAATGCCGCGCACGTCATTCCCAACGACGATGCCGAGCGCAATCCGGCGACCGCGCACATGTTCATCATCAATCCGCTGTCGGGCCAGCGCATGGACAACCTGTTCTCGACCCATCCGGCGGTGGAGAACCGCATCGCCGCGCTCGATGCGCTGGCGCGCGAAATGGGGCAGGACGGCGTCTCCGGCGGCGTGGCGGACGGCGGCTTCACGCAGGGCTCGCACTATGCCGGCGGCACTTCGGCCGCCGGACCCCGGTCGCAGAGCGGGCGCGGCCCTTGGGGTTGATCCCGGGATTGCTCCCTGGGTTGCTCCTTGGATTGATCCTTGAACCCGGCCGCTGGGGCTGACCGCCGTCCGCCCGCGGGCGGGCCGCTGGCGTCGCCTGCGGCTTCGTGCGAACTGATCGCGGATGAACCATCCGGAAAAAACCGCCGACGGCGGCGTGCCCGGCCTCGCCGCCCGGCGCATCGCCGCCGCGATTCTTGAGGCGGTGATACGCCGCCGCCGCCCGCTCGACGAAGAGCTCGACGACAAAAACGCTGCGCTCGCCGCGCTCGACGAACGCGACCGCGCGCTTGTGCGCATGCTGGCGGCGACCGCGCTGCGCCATCTCGGTTGCCTGCGCCATGCGATCGGCACGCGGCTGACACGCGGCCTGCCCGCCAACGCGCCGGCCGTGGAATGCGCGCTCCTGCTCGGCACGGTCCAGATCCTGTTTCTCGACGTGCCCGACCATGCCGCGGTCGACCTGTCGGTGCGTCTCGTCCGCGACGATCGCCACGCCGCCCGCTATGCCAATCTGGTCAATGCGGTGCTGCGCGCGATTGCGCGCGAGAACGCGAAATCGTCGCTGCTGGCCGGCCTCGACCTGCCCGCGCTCGACACCCCGCTTTGGCTGATGCAGCGCTGGAACGCGCATTATGGCGCGCAGACCGCGCGCGCGATCGCGACGGCCAACGCCCGGGAGCCGGCGCTCGATCTCACCGTCAAGAGCGATCCCGCCGGCTGGGCCGTGCGTTTGGGCGGCACGGTGCTGCCCAACGGCTCGGTCCGCCTGCTCGCGCGCGGGCCGGTGCAGGCGCTGCCCGGTTTCGAGGAAGGCGAATGGTGGGTGCAGGACGCGGCCGCCGCCATTCCCGCGCATCTGCTCGGCGACGTGCGCGGCAAATTCATCGCCGACCTGTGCGCGGCGCCCGGCGGCAAGACCGCGCAGCTCGTCCAGGCCGGCGCGCGCGTCACCGCCGTCGACCGCTCCCGGCCGCGCCTGCAGCGCCTCGCCGACAATCTCAGGCGGCTGCGCCTGTCCGCCGAAATCGTCGCCGCCGATGCCGCCGAATGGACCGGCGGCCCGTTCGACGCCGTCCTGCTCGACGCGCCCTGCCTTGCGACCGGAACGATCCGCCGTCATCCCGACATCGCCTGGCTCAAGGACGAGCGGGACCTCTCGAAACTCTGCGCGTTGCAGACCCGCCTCCTCGACCGCGCCGCCACGCTGCTCAAGCCGGGCGGTATCCTGGTCTATTGCACCTGCTCGCTCGAAGCCGAGGAAGGCGAGCACGCCATCGCGGGCCTGCTTGGCCGCAATCCGGCGATGCGCCGCGAGCCGCTCACGCCCGCCGGGGTTTTCGGTTGCGCCGAATTCATCACGCCCCAGGGCGACCTGCGGACGCTGCCCTGCCATTGGCCGGCCGCTGATTCGCGCGTGAGCGGGCTCGACGGCTTTTTCGCGGCGCGCCTGATCCGCCCGTAGCCGCGCGGGCGCGCAAATCACGCGGAATTCCGCGCCGGTTGGCCCTCCCCGGACGCTTGGTTATATCTAGTTGCAGGCGCGGGCGGACCGCCCGCAATCATGCAGAGGGCCAAGCGTCGATGCCGGGTGTTTCATTGGCGGAGCGAACCCGGCTGTCGTGGCTCCTGGCACGTCGCGGCCTGCGGACGCTGTCGAACCGGATCAATGCCCATCCGCTGATGCGCTGGCGCGACTACGCCGGCAAGACCGACCGGCTCGTGATCGCGCCGCAGGACCTGCGCACCGCCGACGCCACGCGGGCGAGCGAAATCTATGCCGGCCGCTTCGCCTTCGCCGGCAAGGTGGTGATCTGCGACGGCCGCTCGCCGTTCGAGATGACGCCGCCGACCGAGGACTGGGCCGAGGCCCTGCTCGGATTCGGCTGGCTGCGCCATCTGCGCGCCGCCGAATCCGGCATCACGCGCGCCAACGCGCGCGCGCTCGTGGACGAATGGATCGCGCTGCAGGGCGCCTGGCATCCGCTGGCGTGGCGGCCGGATGTCCTGTCGCGCCGCATCGTGTCGTGGCTGTGCCAGGCGCCGCTGATCCTGCACGACGCCGACATCCAGTTTTACCGCCGGTTCCTGCGCAGCCTGACCCGCCAGGCGCGCTTTCTGCGCCGCAGCTATGCCGACACGCGCGAGGGCTTGCCGCGGCTGCAGGCCGCGATCGCGCTGACCTATGCCGTGCTCTCGATGGCCGGCCAGATCAAGCATCTGCGCAGCATCACGCGCAAGCTGATCGACGAACTCGAAAGCCAGATTTTGCCGGACGGCGGCCATGTCAGCCGCAATCCCGGCGCGCTGATCGAAATCCTGATCGACCTGCTGCCGCTCAAGCAGGCTTTTTCCGCGCGCAACCTGCCGCCGCCGCCGCCCGTGCTCAACGCCATCGAGCGCATGATGCCGATGCTGCGCTTCTTCCGCCATGGCGACGGCAATTTCGCGCTCTTCAACGGCATGGGTCCGACGCCGGCCGACCTGCTCGCAACCATCCTCGCCTATGACGACGCGCGCGGCGCGCCGCTCGCCAATGCGACGCATTCCGGCTTCCAGCGCGCGGCGGCGAAAGGACTGCTCCTGCTCATGGACACCGGCACCCCGCCGCCGCTGCGGCTCAGCCAGGAAGCCCATGCCGGCACGCTCTCGTTCGAACTGTCAAAGGACGTTCACCGCGTCGTCGTCAATTGCGGCCTGCCGGCGATCAACCGCGAGAGCTGGCGGCAGGTCGCGCGCGCGACCGCGGCGCATTCGACGGTCACCTTCGGCGACGTATCGTCCTGCCGCTTTCTCAATACCGGGCCGTTCCGCAGGCTGCTGGGCATTCCGGTCATCAATGGGCCGGGCGCGGTCGAGCTCACGCGCGACGTCCACGATGACGCCATTGTCATCCGCGCCTCCCACGACGGTTATGCGCGGCGATTCGGCGTTGTCCACCAGCGCGCGATAATGCTGGCGGCGGCCGGCACCCGGCTCGACGGCGAGGACGTTTTCCTCCCGGCCGCCGGCAAGGCCCTGCCGCCGGGGGCCAAGGACGATTTCGCGATCCGCTTTCACCTGCATCCTTCGGTCAAGGCGAACCGCCTGACCGACGGCCATGGTGTGATGCTGATGCTGGCCAACCGCGAAGTCTGGACCTTCGATGCGCATGAGGACATGGTCGAACTCGAGGAAAGCGTCTTTCTGGCCGGACCCGAGGGGCCGCGCCGCACGACCCAGATTGTGATCTATGGCAATGCGCGCAGCATTCCGCGGGTCCACTGGACCTTCTCCACCTTGAGCGCGACGCAGGCTGCGGCGCGGCGCGCCCGGGCCGAAGCCCCCGACGCGGCGCGCCCGCCGGACACCGACGAACCCGAACTTCCTCTCTGAGACGGACGATGCCATGAACGACTCCCCCCGCCGCGCGCGTCGCGCACTGCTTTCGGTTTCCGACAAGACCGGCCTGGTCGATTTCGCGCGCGCCTTGACGGCGCACGGCATCGATCTCGTCTCCACCGGCGGCACGCGCCAGGCGCTTGCCGCGGCCGGACTGACGGTGATCGACGTATCGGAACTCACCGGCTTTCCCGAGATGATGGACGGCCGGGTCAAGACCCTGCACCCCAAAGTGCATGGCGGACTGCTCGCCATCCGCGGCAATGCCGAACACGAAGCCGCCATGGCGGCGCACGGCATCGCCGCCATCGATCTGCTGGCCGTCAACCTCTATCCGTTCGAGGCGACCGTCGCCAGGAATGCGGCCTACGACGAATGCATCGAGAACATCGACATCGGCGGTCCGGCCATGATCCGCGCGGCGGCCAAGAACCATGCCGATGTCGCGGTCGTGGTCGATCCCGCCGATTACGCGGCGATCCTTTCCGAACTGGCCGCGCACGGCGGCGCCACGACGCTCGGTTTGCGCAAGCGCCTCGCGGCCAAGGCCTATGCCCGCACCGCCGCCTATGACGCGGCGATTTCCAACTGGTTCGCGGCCACGCTCGGCGAGGCGGCCCCCGCCTACCGCACCATCGGCGGGACGCTCGCGGAAGCGCTGCGCTACGGCGAGAACCCGCACCAGACCGCCTCGTTCTACCGCACGCCCGAGCAGCGCGCCGGCGTTGCGACCGCACGCCAGCTTCAGGGCAAGCAGCTCTCCTACAACAACATCAACGACACCGACGCGGCCTACGAATGCGTGGCCGAGTTCGATCCCGCGCGCACCGCCGCCTGCGTCGTCGTCAAGCACGCCAATCCGTGCGGCGTCGCCGAGGGCGCGGGCCTCGTCGAGGCCTATCGCAAGGCGCTCGCCTGCGACCCGGTCTCCGCGTTCGGCGGCATCGTCGCGCTCAACCGCACCCTCGATGCGCCGGCCGCGCGTCTGATCACCGAAATCTTCACCGAAGTGATCATCGCCCCCGACGCCAGCGAGGAGGCGATCGCGATCGTGGCGGCGAAGAAGAATCTGCGCCTGCTGCTGGCCGGCGGCCTGCCCGATCCGCGCGCGCGCGGGCTGACGATGAAGACGGTCGCCGGCGGCCTGCTGGTGCAGTCACGCGACAATGCCGTGGTCGACGACATGACGCTGACGACCGTCACCCGCCGCGCACCCAGCAATGCCGAATTGCGCGATCTCGCCTTTGCCTTCCGCGTCGCCAAGCACGTGAAATCCAACACCATCGTCTATGCCAGGGACGCCGCCACCGTCGGTATCGGCGCCGGCCAGATGAGCCGCGTCGATTCCGCGCGCATCGCCGCGCGCAAGGCGCAGGACGCCGCCAAGGAAGCCGGTCTCGCGCAGCCGCTGACCAGGGGATCGGTCGTGGCCTCGGATGCGTTCTTTCCGTTCGCGGACGGACTGCTGGTCGCCATCGAAGCCGGCGCCACCGCCGTCATCCAGCCCGGCGGCTCCATGCGCGACGACGAGGTGATCAAGGCCGCCGACGAGGCCGGCATCGCCATGGTGTTCACCGGTACGCGTCATTTCCGGCACTGACGAAGGCCGTCACGGCTTTGCCAGATCGCGCAACAGGCTGGCCGCGACGGCGAGCTTGGAAAGGCTCAGGCCGGTGTCGGCGATCTCGTGCACCGCGGTGCGGATGCGCTCCACCTCGCCGCCGCGCCGCGCGATCCAGGCCGCGAGCGCCTCCTTGGCCGATTGGCCGCCGAGCAGCATTTCGGCGGTGAGCCGGCGCATCGCCTCGCCGAGCTCGTCGCGCGCGCGGTCGAGCGCCAGCCGGTCGAAATAATCGGCGGCGGCGATGCGCCCCGCAGCGGCGGCGATATGATCGATGCGGAAAAAGTCGCGCGCGGCGAAATAGGTCGCGGCGGCATCCGCGATGGCACGCTGCGTCTTGTCGGCGACAAGCGCGATGTCGGTCGCCGCCGCAAGCGCCGGCAGGCTCGCGGCCTTGACCGCGAGCGGCTCGGGCACGCCGGCCTTCATCAGTTCCTCGACGCGGGCGGCGCGCTGGCGGGCAGCGGCGGCGGGCAAGACGGTCGCCAGCGCCGCCTCGACCTCGGCGATGGCGCGGGCATAGCGGTCGACGATTTCCGACAGGCCGCTGGAGAGGTCGGCATTGCGCAGGAACCAGACGATGCGGTCGAGCAGCAGATCCTGCACGGCCGCATAGAGTTCGAGCTGCAGCGCGCCGGGGACTTTGGCATCGAGCGCATCGATCTGCGCGTTCAGCGCCGGCATGTCGTAGCCGTCGCGCACCGCGACAAAGGCGCCGACCACGGCCGGCGCCGGCGCGCCGGTTTCGTCCATCATGCGCGTCAGCACCGAGGGACCGCCGCGGTTGACCAGCGAGTTGACGATGTGGGTCGCGATGATTTCGCGCCGCAGGCGGTGGCGGTCGAGTTCCTGGGCAAAGCGCTCGCACAGCAACGCCGGGAAATAGCGGCCCAGTTCGCGCCGCAGATAGGGATCGTCGGGGATCTCGGTTTCCAGAATATCGCCGAACAGCGTGAGCTTGGCATAGGCCAGCAGCACCGCGAGTTCGGGCCGGGTCAGCGGCTGCGCGCGCCGCCGCCGCTCGGTCAGCGCCATGTCGTCGGGCAGCAATTCCACCGCGCGGTCGAGCAGCCCGCGGCGTTCGAGCGTCTGCATCAGACGCTGCTGGAAGCCGAGATCGTCGAGCCCGCGCCGTTCGGCGAGCGAGAGCGCCAGCGTCTGCTGGTAATTGTTGCGCAACACCAGGCGCGCCACCTCGTCGGTCATGGCCGCGAGCAGACCGTTGCGGGCTTCGAGCGCCAGCGCGCCGCTGCGCAACGGCCCGCTCAGCGCGATCTTGATGTTCACCTCGACGTCCGAGGTGTTGACGCCGGCGGAATTGTCGATGGCGTCGGTATTGAGCCGCACGCCGCGCAACGCCGCCTCGATCCGTCCGCGCTGCGTCATGCCAAGATTGGCGCCCTCGCCGATCACCTTGCAGCCGAGCTCGGCGGCGGCAATGCGGACGGCGTCGTTGGCGCGGTCGCCCGCCGCCTCATCGCTCTCGTCGGAAGCGCGCACATAGGTGCCGATGCCGCCGAAGAACAGCAGGTCGGCCGGCGCTTTCAGGATCGCGCGCATGACCTGCTGCGGCGTCGCGCGCTGCTCGTCAAGGCCAAGCACGGCCCGCATTTCCGGCGACACCGGAATCTCCTTGAGCGTACGGGGAAAGACGCCGCCGCCGCGGGAGATCAGCGCCTTGTCGTAGTCCTGCCAGCTCGAGCGCGGCAGCGCGAACAG
>WBUW01000116.1 GCA_008933495.1 Pseudorhodoplanes sp. | reverse complement strand
GGCGGCGCGGACATGAATAGATGCACGGTCGCCCCGCCGGTCCAAAACTTGTCCACCAGGTCGCCGTACCTCCTTATCACTATGCGGTTGTGTTCGCAGCTCCTCCTTCAGAAGGTGAGCAAAAACTGCTAGCATTTTATCAAACGGAGAACCGAATAAATTAATGTAGCCAAGGAGAGGAGCAATGAGCGTTGATTCATCGAGCAATACCGTGGTCGATGTCAATGCCCTGCGTGAGGAAGTCAAAAACAAGTACCGCGAAGTCGCGATTGATCCGTACGGCAAGCATCACTTCCATACCGGGCGCTACCTCGCCAAGCATCTTGGCTATGAAGAGGATTTCGTCGCGTCGCTGCCGGATGTGGCTGTGGAATCTTTTGCCGGGGTAGCGAATCCGTTCTCCCTCCAGCCGCTGCACAAGGGCGAACGCGTGGTAGACGTCGGATCAGGCGGGGGCTTCGACTCGTTTGTGGCCGCCCATCAGGTCGGCCCCACCGGCAATGTCATCGGGGTCGACATGACTGAAGAGATGCTCGCCAAGTCGCGCTCAACGGTCAAAAAGCTGGGATGGGACAACGTCGAGTTCCGTGAAGGCTTCGCGGAAGCGTTGCCCGTTCAGGACGGCTGGGCGGATGTTGTCATCAGCAATGGCGTTATCAATCTCTGCGCCGACAAGAAAGCAACGTTCTCGGAAATCTATCGTGTCTTGCGTGCCGGCGGGCGGTTGCAGTTTGCCGACATCGCAAATGGCAAGCCGGTGCCAGAAGCCGCGATCCGTAACATCGATCTTTGGACGGCTTGAATTGCCGGTGGTCTGCCGTGTGCAGCCTGGCAAAGAATGTTGGAAGAGATTGGCTTCGTTGACGTGAAGATCGGCCCGCCGGTCGACACGTTTAAAGGGGCGGGCGGCGAGGACAAGGCGCGCCTGTTTGCCGTCTACGGCTACGCGTTCCTTGCATGTAAGCCGCGCTGAACGAGGCTGCGGAGGGCATGACCGCGGATGCCGACCCCGGGTTCGCTTCGCTCACCCGGGCTACGCTTGCTCGCCATTACGCATGGTTGGGGAGGCGACTATGGGAAAGCCAGAAGAACCTTACATTCGCATCGTTGTGGAGACGTACATTGAGGGCGGCTCGGGCCTGCACGGAGATATTCATGTGCGTCCGATTGCGGGTCAGCAGGTATCCCGGAATCTGCGCGTTCGTTTCCCAAAGTCGCTTCGACGTGCGCACCCGATAGGCACGCGCTTTCTGGTTTATGCCAAGCTCACTGATAGAGAAGGGGGAGGTGAGTTCGTTCACACGAACCACGCTTGGGATGTTGAGGTGCTTGGTAAGCCGAGTGAGTGAATTAGTGAACTGTAGCCCGCATGGAGCAAAGCGGAATGCGGGGGCAGGCTTAGCCGCGAATGACGATCCCGGATTTCGCTACGCTCCATCCGGGCTACGCTTGCTGCGAGCGCGCCGGCAGTGCCCAGTAGACCGCCGACGAAATAGGCGCGTTTTTGGTGCGCAGGTTCTGCCCGCGTCAGGACCGCAAGAAATTCGACGACAAGCCCAGCAGCGATTCCGAACAACACGATTTGGACAAGCGCTGTTGGCACGCTGTCACTCCGCCGCAACTGGCTTCAGTTCGAATACCTGCGCGTGCTTCGCAGCTTCGGTCACGTCGCCGCGCTTGAGTGCGAGGCGAACGTTTTCGAGTTTGCGAACATCGTCCGGCGACAGATAAGGCGACCATGCGGTGTCGTCCTCGATCAGTTCGACATCGACCCCCGCGGCGTACTTGCCTTCGCGGACGAGCTTGGTGCGTTTGCGCGTCGTGGTCATTGTCGCTTCCGCTTCTTGAAATCGCCGTCCCACAATTCCGGGTCGGGACGATAGGCCGTCACCAATATTGCGGGCCGGCGCTGGCCAGCCGGAATGGCACATGTGACATGGATGGGCTGGCCGCTTGCGTCGCGCTGCAAGACGAGAACGCCGGGGCCGCGCACGCGATCCGGATAATCCTCGATTGCGATCGCGGCAGAAATGCCGGCAAACGCCTCCGCCGGCGCGATACCATCGTCTCATAGCCGTGGTCGGAGACAAGAAAGTCGCCGGCCAAGACGAGCGTCACGATGCGGCGCAGAATCTCGCTCATTTTGGCCCCCGACGCCTTTGGCGGCACCCCCTCATCCGGCTCGCGGCTGCGCCGCTCGCCACCTTCTCCCCGCAAGCGGGGAGAAGGAAAAACTACTCCGCCGCGACCGGCTTGAGTTCGAACACGCGGCCGTGTTTCGCCGCCTCCGCCACGTCGCCTCGTTTGAGCGCAAGCCGGACGGTGTCGAGCTTGCGTACGTCGTCGGGCGAGAGATAAGGCGACCATGCCGTATCGTCCTCGATCAGTTCGACCGGAACTTCCGCGGCGTATTTGCCTTCGTGGATGAACTCTTTCGACTTGCGCGTCATGGCGTCTTGCGCCTCCTAAAGTCGGCCGACCAGCGTTCCGGTGCGGGCCGATAGGCTGTCACGAGTATCGCCGGCCGGCCGGCCATTTTGGGAACGCCCCACATGACATGAATGGGCCGTCCGTCCCGGTCATACTGCAAGACCAATACAGAAGGCTCCTTTCGAGAGTCCGGGTAATCCTCGACAACAATAGCCCTCGCGACGCCGGTCAGCGCGTCTTGCGCGACAATATCATCCGCCGCGAGTTCGCGAAACCCGTGGCGCGACACCTGATAATCGCCCCTCAGCACAAGCGTCTGCACGCGGCGCAGAATCTCGCTCATTTTGGCCCCCGACGCCTTTGGCGGCACCCCCTCATCCGGCTCGCGGCTGCGCCGCTCGCCACCTTCTCCCCGCAAGCGGGGAGAAGGAAAAACTACTCCGCAGCCTCGATCCGCTTTTTCTTGCCCGCGCCGCCCGCATTCTTGCGCGCCAGCACGGCTTTCAGGAACGCCCCCGTATAGCTGCGCTTTTCCTTCGCCACGCTCTCCGGCGTTCCCGCGGCCACGATCTCGCCGCCGCCGTCGCCGCCTTCCGGGCCGAGATCGACGATCCAGTCGGCGGTCTTGATCACTTCCAGATTGTGCTCGATCACCACCACGGAATTGCCGCTCTCCACCAGTTCGTGCAGCACGTCGAGGAGCTTCGCCACGTCGTGGAAATGCAGCCCCGTCGTCGGCTCATCGAGAATGTAGAGCGTGCGGCCGGTGGCGCGCTTGGACAATTCCTTGGCGAGCTTGACGCGCTGCGCCTCGCCGCCGGAGAGCGTCGTCGCCTGCTGGCCGACATGGATGTAGCCGAGCCCCACGCGCTGCAGCGTCTGCAATATGTCGCGGATGCGCGGCACCGCCTTGAAGAAGTCGGCGGCCTCGTCCACCGTCATGTCGAGAATGTCGGCGATGGATTTCTGCTTGAAGGTGACGTCGAGCGTCTCGCGGTTGTAGCGCTTGCCCTTGCAGGTGTCGCAGGTGACATAGACATCGGGCAGGAAGTGCATCTCGATCTTGATGACGCCGTCGCCCTGGCAGGCCTCGCACCGCCCGCCCTTGACGTTGAAGGAGAAGCGGCCGGGCTCGTAGCCGCGCGCCTTCGATTCCGGCAGCCCCGCGAACCATTCGCGGATCGGGGTGAAGGCGCCGGTATAGGTCGCCGGGTTGGAGCGCGGGGTGCGGCCGATCGGCGACTGGTCGATGTCGATGATCTTGTCGAGATGATGGAGCCCCTCGATGCGGTCGTGCGGGGCGGGGGCTTCGCTCGCATTGTTGAGCCTGCGCGCGATCGCCCGGTAGAGCGTGTCGACCAAGAGCGTCGACTTGCCGCCGCCCGACACGCCGGTGACGCAGGTGAACAGGCCGAGCGGGATTTCGGCGCTGAGGTTCTTCAGGTTGTTGCCGCGCGCGTTGACGACCTTCAGCGTGCGGCGCGGATCGGGCGGCCGGCGCTCGGGCACCGGGATGCCGAGCGCGCCGGTGAGATAGCGGCCGGTGAGCGAATGCGGGCTCGCCATCACCGCGGCCGGCGTGCCCTGCGCCACGATCCGCCCGCCATGCACGCCGGCGCCGGGGCCGACATCGACCACATGATCGGCGAGCCGGATGGCGTCCTCGTCGTGCTCGACCACGATCACGGTGTTGCCGAGGTCGCGCAGCCGTTTCAGGGTCTCGAGCAGGCGCGCATTGTCGCGCTGGTGCAGGCCGATCGAGGGCTCGTCGAGCACATAGAGCACGCCGGTCAGCCCGGAGCCGATCTGCGAGGCCAGCCGGATGCGCTGGCTCTCCCCGCCCGACAGCGTGCCGGAAGCGCGCGCGAGCGTGAGATAATCGAGGCCGACGTCGCTTAAGAATTTCAGCCGCTCGCGGATCTCCTTGAGCACGCGCACGGCGATCTCGTTCTGCTGTTTGCTGAGCCGGCCGGGCACGCCCGCGAACCATTCGGCCGCGCGCCGGATGCTCATCTGCGCGACTTCGCCGACATGGAGGCCGGCGATCTTCACGCACAGCGCCTCCGGCTTGAGGCGGTGGCCGGCGCAGGCGTCGCACGGCACGTCGGTGAAGTATTTCTGCAATTCCTCGCGCGCCCATTCGCTCTCGGTCTCGCGGAAGCGCCGCTCCAGATTGGTGATCACGCCCTCGAACGGCTTTTTGGTCTGATAGGAGCGCAAGCCGTCGTCATAGACGAACCTGATCTCGTCCTCGCCCGAGCCGTAAAGGATCGCTTCCTGCGTCTTCTTCGGCAGCGCCTTCCATTTGGTGTCGAGCGTGAAGCGGTAATGCTTGCCGAGCGCGTCCAGCGTCTGGGTGTAATAGGGCGACGAGGATTTCGCCCACGGCGCGATCGCGCCCTTGCGCAAGGTGGCGTCCTTGTCGGGAATGACCAGGTCGGCGTCGATATGCTGCTCGACGCCGAGTCCGCCGCATTTCGGGCAGGCGCCGAACGGATTGTTGAACGAGAACAGCCGCGGCTCGATCTCCGCGATGGTGAAGCCGGAGACCGGGCAGGCGAATTTTTCCGAGAAGATCAGGCGCTCTTCGGCGTGGGCGCCCTTGAGGAGTTTGCGCCCACCGCCTTTACCCTCCGCTGAAAGGGGAGGGTCGGCGCCAACGGATCGGCGCGAAGCGCCGTCCGATGACAGGCTCCGCGCCGGGGAGGGGTCATCGTCCGGCCCCCCACCCGACCGCTTCGCGGTCGACCTCCCCCTTTCAGGCGGAAGTGAAGACGGCGGCGTATCGGCAAACTCCGCCACCGCCATGCCGTCGGCGAGATGCAAGGCGGTCTCGAAGCTCTCCGCCAGCCGCTGGCCGAGATCGGGACGCACCACGATGCGGTCCACCACCACGTCGATATTGTGCTTGAACTTCTTGTCGAGCGCGGGCGCCTGCGCGATCTCGTAATACCGGCCGTCGATCTTCAGGCGCTGGAAGCCGCGCTTCATCCAGTCGGCGATCTCCTTCCTGTATTCGCCCTTCCTGTCCTGCACCACGGGCGCGAGGATGTAGAGCCGCGTGCCCGCGGGCAAGGCCAGCACGCGGTCGACCATCTGCGAGACGGTCTGGCTCTCGATCGGCAAACCGGTGGCCGGCGAATAGGGCACGCCGACGCGCGCCCAGAGCAGGCGCATGTAGTCGTAAATCTCGGTGACGGTGCCGACGGTCGAGCGCGGATTCTTCGACGTCGTCTTCTGCTCGATCGAGATGGCCGGCGAGAGGCCGTCGATCTGGTCGACGTCCGGCTTCTGCATCATCTCCAGGAATTGCCGCGCGTAGGCCGACAGCGATTCCACATAGCGGCGCTGGCCCTCGGCATAGATGGTGTCGAAGGCGAGCGAGGACTTGCCCGAGCCGGACAGGCCGGTGAACACGACCAGCGCGTCGCGCGGGATGTCGAGATCGACATTCTTGAGATTGTGCTCGCGCGCGCCGCGGATGGCGATCACGCGGGATTCGGGGCGGGCAGCCTGGGGGCCGGATGGCTCGGTCATGTGCGGGGACGGGTGCCGGGTGTCAGGGCGAACGTAGTAAGAACGGCGCGGTTTCGCTAGCCCGCCGCGCCGGTCAAAGGGCGTTCGCCGGCAACAGGGCTGTGGACAAGGGCGCCGCGCCGGCGGCGTTCAGCGCCGCTGCACCCAGAACTGATACATGCCGCCAAAAGTCCAGGGATTGGCTTTTTCGAAGGCATGCCAGCGGTCGAGATCGGCCGCCGCGGGGTCGTCGGGGAAATTCGCCCGATAGCGGTTGACGACATTCTGGCCGATATCGAAACCGAGAAAAGTCAGGCCACTTGCGGCCAGGAACAGCTTGATCTGCTGCAGCGTGAAGCGGTGCTCCTGTACGTGGAACACCAGGTCGCGGCAGTCGCTGATGCTGAAGAAGTCGCCGCTTTTCGCCAGGAGCCGCACCGGATCGTCCGCGGGCAGCGCCAGCACGTCCTGCCGGAAGCGCCGGATGTCGTCTGGCGTATCGCGGTAGCCGCGCCCGGCCACGAATGCGCGGCCCGCCACCACGTGCTGGCGCGCGATCTCGCTGTAGAGCGCGATGCGCATCGCGCCGTTCGGGCGCAGCAGCGAAATGAGCACATTCCAGCCGACGATCGGATCGGCCAGATGATGCAGCACGCCGGCGCTGTCGATGACGTCGAAGTCGCGGCCGATGTCTTTCAGCCGGAGGATGTCGGCGCGCCCATAGGCGATGTTGCGCAGCCCGAACTCGTCGGTCTTGCGCCTGGCATAACACAGGCTCGCAAGGCTGAGATCGATCGCCAGCACACGCACGCCGGTAAAGCGCGTCGCGATGTCGATGAGCTGCTGGCCGGTGCCGCAGCCGGCGACCAAAAGGTCGATACCGCCGCGTTTGCCGATGTCGCGCAGGCCGGCGTGCGGGAACTGCCGGCGCAGTTGCGCATTGATGTCGGAGCCGTTGCCCGACGGCGCGGTTTTGATCCAGCGCGGATAGGGATTTTGTTCGTATTGCTGCTGCACGCGCAGCGACACGTCGTCCTCGACCGGCGTCAGCGCCGGAATGCGGTCGCGCAGCCGCGCTTCCTCGGCCGGCTCGCGCACCATCCGGGTGAGCAGCGCTTCGAGCCGCGCCGACCAGGAGCGCTGCAACAGCCTGTCGGCGTCGCGCATCGTGTGCAGCGGCCGGTAGGCGGCGGCCGCCACCACCCAGATTTCGGGAACCGGCGCATTGCATTCGAGCGCCGCGGCCAGCCGCGCACACAGCGCGGCGGCTTTCCCGCGCTCGTCGTCGGACAGCGCGTAGACGTATTCGTTGATGAAGCACTGGTGCGCGAGCGCGCAATGGAAGTCGGCGCCGCTGTCCGCGCCAGCGTCATTGGCAATCGCCGCTTCCAACAGATGGCGGCGGGCGGCGGTCAGGAAGCGTTCGGTGTCGATGTCGGCGAGCCGCGTGTTTTCCAGTGCCGCGCGCAGCAGGGTATCGCGCGCGAGCGTTTGCAAGCCGGTGGCGCCATAGAGTTCGGCGGCCGGCGGCACCTGCGGCCAGGCCGCCGCCGCGCGCGCGATGCAGCCGGCAATGGCCGGATCGGCCTTGGCGACCGCGACGGCGTGATGGGCGAATTCGCTGGCGCGTCCCCAGGGCATCTCGATCGCGCGCGTCAGCCAGGCGCGCGTGTCGTCGTCTTTGTCGGCAAGCGCGGGGAGGTTCTGCAGGCATTGCGCGAACAGCATCCGCGCTTCGGGCGTCTCGCCGATGCGCAGCGCATTCTTGGCCGCGGCGAAGGCGCCGGTCACGTCGTCCATGCCGATCCGGGCCACCCCGAGATGGATATAGGCGGCAAGAAGCCCCGGATCGTGGGCAAGGATCTGCTCGCAATGGCGGGCCGCGTCGGCGAAGCGGGAAAGGGTGATGAGAACGGCGCAGAAATTGAGATGCGCGTCCATGTGGTCGGGCACAAGCTCGATCGCGCGCAGGTAGCAATTCATCGCCTCGACAAGGTCGCCGCCGTGACGCTCGCGATGGCCGCGTTCGACCTCGGCGGTTGCCGACAGGGCGGCATTCAGCCGCATGGCGTCCGCCGCCGATATGTTCGGCCCGATGG
>WBUW01000549.1 GCA_008933495.1 Pseudorhodoplanes sp. | reverse complement strand
CACGCAGCCTGATCGAACGCTGCCTGGCGGTCAGTGGCGATCCCGACGAAGCGGCGGCCGCGATCCGCCGGATCGCCGAGGAGGCCGGCCTTTCCCTGTCGGTGGCCCTCGACCGGCTGGAAAGCCGCACCGGCTTTCTCGCGGCGCGCGGCATTGATGTCCGCCGCATCCGCTTCGAGGGCGCCTTCGGCCGCGGCATGGATTACTATACCGGCTTCGTGTTCGAGCTGCACGACCCGAAAGCGCGCGTGAGCGGCCCGCTGGTGGCGGGCGGACGCTATGACGGCATGTTGACGCGGCTCGGCGCCGCTGCACCCATGCCCGCGGTCGGCTTCTCGGCCTGGATCGAGCGGCTCGCCGCCTGCGGAGCGGACCAGTGAGCGCGCCCCTCGTCATCGCGGTCCCGGCCAAGGGGCGCCTGCAGGAGAATGCGGAAGGCTTCTTCGCGCGCGCCGGCCTGCCGCTGGTCAAGCCGCGCGGCGCACGCGAATATCGCGGCACGGTCGCGGGCTTCGAAGGCATCGAAGTGGCCTATCTGTCGGCGGCCGAAATCACGAGCCAGCTCGCGCAGGGCCAGGTGCATCTCGGTGTCACCGGCGAGGACCTAGTGCGTGAAATGATCCCGCAGGCGGACGAGCGGGTGATCCTGCTGCAGGGGCTCGGCTTCGGCCACGCCAATGTCGTGGTAGCCGTGCCGCAGGCCTGGATCGACGTGCGCAGCATGGCCGATCTCGACGATGTCGCGACCGCCTTCCGGCTGCGCCACAACCGCCGAATGCGGGTGGCGACGAAATACGTCAATCTCACGCGCGCCTTCTTCAGCGCGCACGGCATCGCCGATTACCGCATCGTGGAGAGCCTCGGCGCGACCGAGGGCGCGCCGGCGGCCGGCACGGCCGAACTGATCGTCGACATCACCACGACCGGCTCGACGCTTGCGGCCAATGCACTCAAAATCGTCGAGGACGGCGTGATGCTGCGCTCGCAGGCCAATCTCGTGGCCGCGCGCACCGCCGACTGGTCGCCGGAGCGGCTTGCGACCGCGCGTCTTGTGTTCGACCGCATCACCGCGCAGGATCGCGCGCGCGCCTTCCGGGAAGTGCGCACCCGCTTTCAGGGCTGCAACGACGCCCTGCTCGCGCGCGCGAAGGAAAAGTTCGGCATCGTCACGCCGTTCGGCGGCCCCACCTCGTCGGGCATGCTCACGCTGCACTGCCCGCCCGACCAGGTCTATGCGCTGGCCAATTTCCTGCGCGAGAAGGGGGCGCAGGCCGTGTCGATCGTGGCGCTCGACTATGTATTCGAGCGCGACAATCCGCTCTACGACCGACTGACCGGCGGCGTTTGATCTGTCGTCGCGGCGCGAAGCCCGCCCCCGGCACGACTGAAGCCGCCGCGCCGCGCGCTCCCTCTCCCCGCACGCGAGGCGAGGCGGAAGCAGTGGCAAGCCGGCAATTCAATCTCGACCAGAAATGCCCTGCTGCTTCGGCCGGAAAACGACGAAGTGGGACATCGAGAAATTGACCAGGAAGCCGGCGCCGATGGCCAGCACCTTGGCGACCAGGACCGAGACATAGTCGGCCGCGATGACGAGCGTGGCGGTATTG
>WBUW01000115.1 GCA_008933495.1 Pseudorhodoplanes sp. | reverse complement strand
CCAACGATTTAGCCAAACCAGACTGAAAGAAGCCGGTCCGGACATTCCGAGCACCGGAGTCGAACACGAGGACAAAAAGATGTTCGCAGTCATCAAAACCGGCGGCCTGCAATACCGCGTCGCCGAGGACGATGTCATCCGCGTCGGCCGGCTCAAGGGCGAGGTCGGCGAGATTGTGCAGATCGGCGACGTGTTGCTGATCGGCGGCGGCGCGCCCCAGCTTGGGACACCGGTCGTTCCGGGCGCGTCCGTTGCGGTCGAAATCCTGGAGCAGAGCCGCGGGGCGAAGGTGATCGCCTTCAAGAAGCGCCGGCGCAAGAATTCGCGGCGCAAGCGCGGTCACCGCCAGGATTATACCGTGGTCCGGGTATCGGAAATCCTGACCGATGGAAAGGCGCCGACCAGGAAGGCCAGGGGCCGGCCCGCACCCAAGCCAAAAGCGGAAGCGGCGACCGGTGAGCGCAAGGCGGAGACCAAGCCGAAAGCCAAGTCAACGGCCAAGACGAAGGCAAAGACCGCGGCCAGGACGAAAACGGTTGCAAAAAAGCCAGCCGCCAAGGGAAAAGCCAGGAAGTAACGTTTCATAAGAAGAAGTGACGTGATTCCCGGGCGGAATCGCGCTACAAAACCGACGACGAAGGAATTCGACGATGGCACACAAAAAGGCAGGCGGTTCCTCCCGCAACGGCCGCGACACCGCGGGCCGGCGCCTCGGCATCAAGATGTTTGGCGGCGAAAGCGTCGCTGCCGGCAATATTCTCGTGCGCCAGCGCGGCACCAAGTGGCATGCCGGCCACAATGTCGGCATCGGCAAGGACCATACGCTTTTCGCCCTTACGCACGGACGCGTTCAGTTCAACACCAAAGCAAAAGGCCGCACCTACGTATCCGTCGTCCCGATGACGGAGGCTGCGGCAGAGTAAACGGCGAATCTCTCATGAGGTCCGCCGGTTCACGTCAAACCCGGCGGGCGCATAGCGGGCCCGGAATGCGAGGGGGAGACGGATGAACCGGCTCCCCCTCTCGCTTTTCAACCCAAGGAGCCCGACCATGACACTACTTGAGATGGAGACCCGGACCCTCCGGGAAGACTGTATCCCCGTCCTCGAGACCAAGCGCCTGATTTTGCGCGCGCCGCGGCTCGGGGACGCAAAGGCAGTCGCGGCGCTCGCAAACGACAAACGCATTGCGGAGAATACCCGCCGCATCCCGCATCCCTATACGCATGCGGACGCGGAGGACTTCATTGGCGCCGTCAATGTCCCGAGCGCGGAAATCGCATTTCTGATCACGCGCCACAACGACGCCGTGCTTGGCGCCTGCGGCATCGCTCTGCAGGACGGCTCCCCCGACATCGGCTACTGGCTCGGCGTGGAGCACTGGGGCAAGGGCTACGCGACCGAGGCGGTGCGGGCCGTCATCGATTTCGCCTTCACCGAGCTTGCGCACGAAACGCTCCACGCGGGCGCCCGTGTGACCAATCCGGCCTCGCGCCGCATCCTCGAAAAATGCGGCTTTCAGTGGATGGGCGTTGGGCTCTGCCGCATTCGCGCGCTGAACTCTTCCGCACCAATCGACCGCTTTCGGCTCGATCGCGGGCTTTGGACAGCGCTCAAGAGCTGGGACGAGGTCAAGCGCGTCGCCTGACGACGCATTCCGGTTTTCGTCCGCCAGGCGGCGGGCGAAGACCGCCGGCGGCCCGGCACGACTCTGGAACGGCCCGGAACGGCGGCCGCGCTTCTCAACCGCGAGCCTGCGTATTACCTAAGAGCCATGAAATTTCTCGACGAAGCCAAAGTCTATATCTTCTCCGCCGCCGGCGGAGACGGCTGCGTCTCGTTCCGGCGCGAGAAATTCATCGAATTCGGCGGCCCCAATGGCGGCGACGGCGGTCGCGGCGGCGATGTGGTCGCCGAAGCCGTTGCCGGCCTGAACACCCTCATCGATTATCGCTACCAGCAGCACTTCAAGGCCAAACGTGGCGGCAATGGCATGGGCAAGGACCGCCACGGCGCCAACGGCGAAGACGTGGTGCTGAAAGTTCCGGCCGGCACGCAAATCTACGACCAGGACGGCGAGACATTGCTGGCCGACCTCGCCAATGTCGGGGATCGCATCGTGCTGGCGCGCGGCGGCAATGGCGGGTTCGGCAATGCCCACTTCAAGACCGCCACCAACCGCGCCCCGCGCCACGCCAATCCGGGCCAGCCGGGCGAGGAGCGCACCGTCCGCCTGCGCCTCAAGCTCATTGCCGACGCCGGGCTGATCGGCCTGCCGAACGCGGGCAAATCGACGTTCCTGGCCGCCGTCACCGCCGCCAAGCCGAAGATTGCCGATTACCCGTTCACCACGTTGCATCCGCAACTTGGCGTCGTCTCGGTCGACGGGCGCGAATTCGTGCTGGCCGATATCCCCGGGCTGATCGACGGTGCTCACGAAGGTGTCGGCCTTGGCGATCGCTTCCTCGGCCATATCGAACGCTGCAGCGTGCTTCTGCATCTGGTCGACGGCACGAGCGAGGATGCCGGCGCCGCCTATCGCACGGTGCGCAATGAACTCAAGGCCTACAGCGATAGCCTTGCGCAGAAGCCGGAGATCGTCGCTCTCTCCAAGACAGACGCGCTCACTCCCGAACAGATTGAAACGCAGGTCGCGCGGTTGAAAAAGGTGTCCAGGAAGACGCCGCTCGTATTGTCGGCGCATTCCGGACAGGGCGTGCCGGAGGCGCTGCGCGCCCTGCTTGATATTATCGACAAGACCCGGCAGGCGGCGGAACCACCGGCCGCCAAGGCGGCCGCCTGGCAGCCCTGAGCGCGACCGGCGGCGCGACCGGTTCGAGAGCATGATCCCGAAAAGTGTGAAGCGGTTTTCGGAAAAGATCATGCTCAAACAAGGAGCTGAAGCGGGATGACGATTCGCGGAAAAGTCGTCCCGCTTTAGGCGCGACCGGACGCAAGCAACGTCTTCAGCCGCATCGCATCGGCCGGCGCCGCGCTCTTGTCGTCGTTGTCGAAATAGACATAGACGTCGCGGCGCTGCCGTTGCCAGATGCGGATATCCCGTGCCCAGGCGCGCAGCAGCGATGCGGGATAGCGCCCATAGTATCGTCCGCCCGGTCCATGGCCGCGAACGTACACGTGCCGGGCGGTCACGACCCAGGGCGCCGGCGCATCATGGTGGTCGGACAGGCAGAGCGCGACATTGTGGGCGCGCAGCAGCTTGAAGATTTCCTCCACGTACCAGCTCTTGTGGCGGAATTCGAAAACGTAGGGTCGCTGCGCTTTCAACAGCTTAAGAAAAGCGGCGAGGCGCGCGTCGTCGGCCTGCAGGTGCGGCGGCAATTGAAAGAGAACCGGGCCTGCCTTCTCTCCCAGCACCCGTAACCGGCTCTCCATCAGCGCGATCGAATCGCGCGATGTCGGCGACAGCCGTTTCCAGTGCGTGATGAATTTCGACGCCTTCCATGCGAACACGAAATCGTCCGCAGTCTGGTCGCGCCAGGCGCGCACCGTTGCCATCGACGGCGTCCGGTAGAACACGCCATTGAGTTCGACCGTATCAAACTGGGTGGCGTAATAGCGAAGCTGATGTTTGAGCATGAGTTCGCGCGGGAAAAAGCGCCCGCGCCACGACCCGTAATTCCAGCCCGACGTGCCTATCCGGATTCTGGCCATCGAAGCGCCTTGGCGATGCACCCGGGACCCTGCTAGACAACGCGCGCGGCGCACGAGCGTCCGGGCGCACGAGCCATAGCCATGTCCCAGAAACGTCCTGCGCTCATCGATTTTCGCCGGATCGTCGTCAAGGTCGGATCCTCGCTCCTGGTCGATTCCGCCGCCGGGCAGCCGCGCGCGGATTGGCTCGATGCCCTGGCCGAGGATATTGCAACGCTTCATCGCGACAAGCGCGATATTCTGGTCGTCTCTTCCGGGGCGATCGCGCTCGGCCGTTCGGTGTTGAAGCTGCCGCGCGGTCCGCTGCGGCTGGAAGAATCGCAGGCCGCCGCCGCCGTCGGCCAGATTGCGCTCGCGCGCCTGTGGGCAGAAGCGCTGAGCCGTCACGGGATGACGGCCGGACAGATTCTGGTCACGCTCGGCGACACCGAAGAGCGCCGGCGCTATCTCAATGCCCGTGAAACCATCGACAAGCTCCTGGAATGGCGCAGTGTCCCGGTGATCAACGAGAACGACACGGTCGCGACCAACGAAATCCGCTATGGCGACAACGATCGCCTGGCCGCCCGCGTTGCTACCATGATGAGCGCGGACCTCCTGGTCCTATTGTCCGACGTCGCCGGCCTCTATGACGCGCCGCCGGCAAGCGGGCGGCCGGCGACACTCATCCCCCTGGTCGAACGCATCACGCCGGAAATCGCGGCGATGGCGGGCGCATCGGGGTCGGAGCTTTCGCGCGGCGGCATGACGACCAAGATCGAGGCCGGTCGCATTGCGACCAATTCCGGCACCCATATGGTGATCGCTTCAGGCCGCCGCGACCATGCGCTGATGGCCATCGCGCACGGCGTGCCGTGCACCTGGTTTCTGACGCAGGCCAATCCCGTCACCGCGCGCAAGAAATGGATCGCCGGATCGCTCGAACCCAAGGGCATTCTTTATATCGATAGTGGCGCGGTCGCCGCATTGCGGCGCGGCAAGAGCCTGCTGCCGGCGGGCGTGCGGCGGATCGACGGGGAATTCGCCCGCGGTGACGCCGTGCATATCCGCGACCTGGACGGGCGCGAGGTCGGCCGCGGCCTTGTAGCGTACGATTCAAGCGACGCCGTGCAAGTGATCGGCCGCTCGACCGCCGATGTCAAAATGATCCTTGGTTTCGAGGGCCGTTCGGAGATTGTGCATCGCGACGACCTCGTAATGAGCAGCGCCGGCGAGCGCTGAACAGCCGGGCGCGCGCCGGCTACGATTTCTTAAGCTTAATGCCCTGTAATCGGCATCCGACCCGGAATACCCGCCCGACCGGCCGGGCCAATGGAGGATACGCCGATGCGCAAGTTTTTGATGATGGGTGCTGTCAGCGCCGCCTTGGTTGCTGCGGGCGCGCCCGCACAGGCCCAGCAACGCACATTGACCGGCGCCGCGATTGGCGCCGGCGCCGGCGCCATTGTAGCAGGTCCGGTCGGCGCGGTTGCCGGCGGCGCGATCGGCGCCTGGGTCGGCGGCCCGCGCTTCAGCCGTAAATACCGGGAATGCTGGTACGACCGCGACGGTCACCGTTCTTGCCGCTGGCGCTGAATAGCGGTCCTGATCCACACACCGCTGTCCGATGCGCAGGAAAGCCCGGCCGTCCAGCCGGGCTTTCTTTTTGTCCGGACTCATCGCGCCAAAGCGGGAAAAGTTGGATTGACGGCGGTCCGCAAAGATCATGCTCCCACGATCCGCCGAAGTGCGAGCCGGTTTGGCGCAAGATCGCGCAAAGATCGAAAGGTCCAGACCATGATCCGATTAAATCGAAACGGATCATGGGCTGGGTTCGCCGGCCAGACCGGGATGCCCCGATGCCTCCGCTCACGATCGCCGCTGAAACGCGCGCGTCCGACACCCGCGTCTCGCCTGCCCGCGTGAGCCAGGCCTATTCGGTCCATATCTTTGCCGGCTTTGCCGGAACCGCGGCGACGCCGGCGGCCGTATTCCTGCTGGCAGCCTATCTCGGATGGCGCGGCGCCTTTCTCGCAGCCGCCGCCCTCGGCATCGTGGTAGCGGCGGCGATCATGCTGCTTGGCGAGGCCATGACCGGGCGCGATCGCGCCCGCGTCAGTCGCGACGATCCTGATGCCTCCGCGCAGCCCGGATGGCGTCTGCTGCCTTCCATGCCGGTGCTCTTGAGCCCGCTCTTCCACATCCTGCTCGCCATGACCGGCAGTCTTCAGACCTATGGAATCGTGGCGCTTGAAACGTTGTGGAACTTGCCACTGTCTCTCGCGACCAGCGCCCTCACCGCCTACCTGGCGATGAATGCCGCGGCGGCTCTTGTCGGCGGCTTCGTCAGCACACGCAGCAGTCGCCACGATCTGATCGCCGTCGTCGGCCTGTCGATCAATGCGCTTTCACTCGTTCCGATCGCGTCTTTCGATCTCGGCGCCGCCGCGCTGATCGGACTGATGGGGTTGTCGGGATTTTTCAACGGCGTGCTTCAGCCCTCGCGCGACATGATCGTCGGCGCGGTGACGTCGCCCGGTGCGTTCGGCAAGGTTTTCGGTTTCGTCACCACCGGATTCAATATCGGCGGCGTGATCGCCCCGCCGTTCTCGGCACCATGATGGACCACGGCGCTCCGCAATAGGTCTTTCTGGGCGTAGCCTTTTGCGCGTTGATATCCATTCCGACGGTGATGCTGACGGTCGCACAGCGCGAAACCGGTACGGTCTGACGCCGTCCGATTGCGGCAAACGCGCGCGACGCCCATGGTTGTGGACGAATTGTGGCCAGACTCCCCGATACCGCAGCGCGCGAACGTATCTCGTTACGATCGGTTTCGGTGGGTGGGGCGTATGGGTCGCCAGGCTGCCGGTTCCCCACGGCCGGCAGCGCGTTTGCGTAACGACGGACAGGCGGCACCGATCGTCCAGCGGCCATCGAAGTCCCTCGTGGCTGCGCGGCATTCGGTCCCGCGATCGCGGCGGCCTTCATGTCCGGTACGCCTCCACCGCCGCTTTGCAGGTCGGTTGCCGGTATTTCGACGATTGCCGGCCCTGCGCGTCGAAAACCGGCAAAGCCACGGGCGAAGGGTCGACCGCCGCAGAACTGCGCCGCTCGCTGATTTGCGCATATCTGCCCCGCAAGCGGAACCTGTGGATCGCAGCGCTTCCTACCGCCATTGATCCGGCCTGTTCGGGCAGGGTCCGGACGCAATTTCCGGAGACGCAGATCGATGAGTAGCGTGAGTTCATTGAAGTATCACTGCCCCGTCACCAAGCGCGAGGTGCAAACGTCAATCCAGACAGACGATGTCACGCTCGGGGCCATGCACCGGATGGAATTGTCGCTGTGGTGCCCGCATTGCAAGAACAGCCATCGCGTGAAGGGCAGTGAGGCCTTCTTGGATTTCGCAGCGCGCGCCTGGGTACTCGCGTGACGTCGACGCGAGCCGCACTCACTTCACCGGAAAATCGAAATAGGTGTCCGGGAAAGGTTCGCGCGCGAGCGTGAAGTGCCACCATTCCTTGCTGTAGGGAATGAACCCGTGTTTCTTCATTGCATCGGCGAGAATCTGCCGGTTGCGGTGCGCGATTTCGTCGACCCGCTGATTCGATGGCCACGATAGCGGCGAGAAGTAATCGAACGGCGTTCCCATTTCGCGCTCCGGCAGCTTGCCGTCCGGTCCCGGCAGGATGTCAACGAGGGTCAGGTCGACGGTCGAACCGCGCGAATGCGCCGAGCGCGACGCGATATAGCCTTCGCGAAACAGACTCGCCTTGTCGAGGTCGGGATAATACTGGCCCTTGGTCCGCACATCCTTGGCATCGCGCGCCCAGCGCGTGAAATGCGCAACCGCGCGCGTCGGGCGATAACAGTCGAAAACCTTCAGACCCGCCCCGCTTGAGGCGAGCTCGATCTGTACCTCGGCAAGCGCCTCGGCGGCTTGCCGGGTGAGAATGCAGCGCGGCCTCTCGTAACCGTCGATTGCGGTCCCGACGAAATTGTTTGGGCCGGCATAGCGCAGGTCGACCTGCAGCCCGGGGACAGCGTCCGTCGCATCCACGAAACCCGGCGGCAAATCCTGCGCCGCCGCCGGTACCGCTGCGCCCAAACCCGCCATCAAGATGAGCCCCAAGGTCGATCCCGCCATCGAGCCGATGGCGGCCAGCACATGGCGCATTGCCTTCCCCCGGCCGGGCCGGCATCAGCCGCGCGGGCCCTGCTCGTCATAACGCGGCACGTTGGAAGAGCAACATTTGGAACTGATTTCCGACCGAGCCCTTCGCCAGCGCCGGCAACGGCACCCAGCCGCACTCGGCCAATGGCCGAGGCGCCGGCGGTATTCCGCGCCGTCCGGCTTGCTCACGTCAACTGGTGCCGTTTTCCTCGCGTTTGGCCCCGTCTCGGTGCATGGCATGGGGCGCCGCGGTGCCGCTAGGCCCGTATTCTTCAGCCCG
>WBUW01000114.1 GCA_008933495.1 Pseudorhodoplanes sp. | reverse complement strand
CTGTCCGCACTGTCATTGCCGGGCTTGACCCGGCAATCCATCATCTTGAGACGACTCTTCTTTTTTGCGACGGATGCGCGGGTCAGGCTCGCGCGTGACCGGTCGGAAATTGGCTCCGGTGGTATAACCCCGCCATCCCGAACATCACGATCCCGGGTCTGCGACGTGGCATTTCGCTTTGCGCATGCCGCGTACCGCCCGGGATGACACTGCCGAGACGCCGCGGGTTCGCTTGGCTATGTCCGGCGCAAAAAAAGGGCGGCGTTGCCGCCGCCCTCACGTCAGTCGGCAGGAGGGGTGATTCTGCCGCCTGCATGCCTCGCGTCTTCTTCTGTTACTTCGCTTCGCGGAGATCAGGCGATGTCGAAGCGATCGGCGTCCATCACCTTGGTCCATGCCGCCACGAAGTCTTTCGCGAACTTCTCCCTGGCGTCCGCGCACGCGTAGACTTCGGCCAGCGCCCGCAACTGCGCATGCGAACCGAAGATCAGGTCCACGCGTGTGCCGGTCCACTTGACCTCGTTGGTCTTGCGATCGCGTCCTTCGAATACGCCGTCGGAGCCGGCAGCCGCCTGCCATTGCGTGCCCATGTCGAGCAGGTTGACAAAAAAGTCGTTCGTCAGCGTTTCGGGCTTTTTGGTGAAGACGCCGTGTGCGGACTGCCCGGCATTGGCGCCCAGCACCCGCAGGCCGCCGACGAGAACGGTCATCTCGGGCGCCGTCAGCGTCAGCAATTGCGCCCGGTCCACCAACAGCTCCTCGGCGGACACGCGCTGCTTGCCGCGCAGATAGTTGCGGAAACCGTCTGCGTTCGGTTCGAGCGGCGCGAAGGAATCGACGTCGGTCTGCTGCTGCGACGCGTCCATGCGCCCCGGCGTGAACGGGACCTTCACGTCGTGTCCGGCTGCTTTTGCCGCCTTCTCGATCGCGGCGCAGCCGCCGAGAACAATCAGGTCGGCAAGCGAGACTTTCTTGCCGCCGGATTGCGACGCATTGAACTCCTTCTGGATCGTTTCAAGCTTCTGCAGGACCTTGGCGAGTTGGGCCGGCTGGTTGACGTCCCAGTCCTTCTGGGGGCTGAGGCGAATGCGCGCGCCGTTCGCTCCGCCGCGCTTGTCGGAGCCGCGGAACGTCGAGGCCGACGCCCAGGCGGTCGAGACCAGCTGGGAAACGGACAGGCCGGACGTGAGGATTTTCGCCTTCAGAGCGGCGACGCTCTGCTCTTCGATCAGCGGATGATCCACAGCGGGGATCGGGTCCTGCCACGGCAGTTCCTCCTTCGGAACGAGCGGGCCCAGATAACGTGCGATCGGCCCCATGTCGCGGTGCGTCAGCTTGAACCATGCCCGGGCGAAGGCGTCGGCGAACTGATCCGGATTCTCGTAGAAGCGTCTCGAAATCTTTTCGTAGGCGGGATCGAACCGCAGGGCGAGGTCGGTGGTCAGCATGGACGGCGCATGACGCTTCGACTTGTCGTGCGCATCCGGCACCGTAGCGGCGCCTGCGCCATGCTTCGGTTTCCACTGCTGCGCGCCGGCCGGGCTCTTGGTCAGTTCCCATTCGTAGCCGAACAGGTTCCAGAAGAAGTTGTTGCTCCATTTCGTCGGCGTCGTGGTCCAGATGACTTCCGGGCCGCCGGTGATCGTGTCAGCACCTTTGCCCGTGCCGAATTTGCTCTTCCAGCCGAGGCCCTGCTCCTCGATGCCGGCCGCTTCCGGCTCCGGGCCCACGAGGGTCGCATCGCCCGCGCCATGGGTCTTGCCGAAGGTATGACCGCCGGCAATCAGCGCGACCGTCTCTTCGTCGTTCATCGCCATGCGCCTGAACGTCTCGCGGATATCGCGCGCCGCGGCGAGTGGATCGGGCTTGCCGTTCGGTCCTTCCGGGTTCACGTAGATCAGGCCCATCTGCACGGCGGCCAGAGGATTCTGAAGATCGCGGTCGCCGCTATAGCGCTCGTCCGCCAGCCACGTTCCCTCAGGACCCCAGTAGAGCTCTTCGGGCTCCCAGACGTCGGCGCGTCCGCCGGCGAAACCGAACGTCTTGAAGCCCATTGATTCGAGGGCGACGTTGCCTGCGAGAATCATCAGGTCGGCCCAGGAGATTTTCCGGCCATATTTCTGCTTGATCGGCCACAGCAGCCGGCGCGCCTTGTCGAGGTTAGCGTTGTCCGGCCAAGAGTTGAGCGGCGCGAAGCGCTGCTGGCCGGCTCCGGCGCCGCCGCGGCCGTCGCCGATGCGGTAGGTACCGGCGCTGTGCCAGGCCATGCGGATGAACAGCGGCCCATAGTGGCCAAAGTCGGCCGGCCACCACTCCTGCGAGTCCGTCATCAAGGCATGAAGGTCCTTGATCACGGCATTCAGGTCGAGACTCTTGAATTCCCTGGCGTAGTCGAATGCCTCACCCATCGGATTGGACAGGGTAGAGTGCTGGTGGAGCGCCTGAGGGTTGAGCTGGTTTGGCCACCAGTCGCGATTCTTAAAAGTCGCGTGCATGACCGGGCACTTGCCCGCGCTGTTGTCGTCCGTCTTTGCGTCCATGATTTCTCTCCGGTCGTGTTCTGGAATTTTCTTTGGGGCGTTCGGCATCGGCCGTGGCGAACCATGATCGCGCGTCCGGATAAGGTCCAATCGAATTGATTGCGACTAACGATAAGTATATCTTATTGCCATGCTTACGCTTCGCCAGCTTCGTTACCTGGATGCGCTTGCCCATCACCGGCATTTCGGCCGCGCCGCCGAGGCCTGCGCCGTCAGCCAGCCGGCCTTGTCGATGCAGATCCGGGAGCTGGAACAGAACCTGGGCGTTGAATTGGTCGAGCGGCGGCCGGGCGAGGTCCTACTCACCGACGCCGGCCGGGAGATCGCCCAGCGCGGCCAGACAATTCTGAGTGCCGTGCGAGACTTGGCAGACTATGCGCGCCATCGTGCCCAGGTCCTGTGCGGCCCGTTGCGGCTCGGCGTCATCCCCTCGCTCGCGCCCTATCTGTTGCCGCGCCTGCTGCCCGTCCTGCAGGCCGGTTATCCCGAATTGCGCCTGGAATTGCGGGAGACCCAGACCCGCTTTCTGATCGACGAATTGGCGCGCGGCGCGCTTGACGCCGCGATAGTCGCCTTGCCGCTCCACCATTCCGAATTGCGCACGCTCGATCTGTTTGAAGACGCCTTTCTGCTCGCGGCGCCCGCGGGCGAGAAGATGCCGAAGCGCGGGGCAATTTCGCCCGGGGATATCGATCCCAGCCGGCTGATCCTGCTCGAGGAGGGACATTGCCTGCGCGATCAGGCGCTTTCGATCTGTCCGGTGTCCGGCGACCAGACCTTGAAGGAACTGGGCGCCACCAGTCTGACGACCGTCCTGCAGATGGTCGCCAATGGATACGGTGTCACGCTATTGCCGGAAATCGCCGTCGCGACCGAGGCGCGCGACCGGCGCGTGCGGATCATTCCGTTTGCCGAACCAAAGCCGCGGCGAACGATCGGCCTCGCCTGGCGCCGCAGCTCCGCGCGCGAGGCGGATTTTCTGCCGCTTGCCAAGCTCGTGCAACAGACCGTGAAATGAGAAAGGCGGCCCGAGGGCCGCCTTGCCGATGTTTTACGCGCAACGGCGGGCCGTTCACTCGCCGCCGGCGGCCGCTTCCGGTTCGCGCTCGGCCTTCTGCTTGGCTTCAAGGTCTTCGCCGGTCTCCTGGTCGACGACCTTCATTGACAGCCGCACCTTGCCGCGATCGTCGAAGCCGAGCAGCTTGACCTTGACCTTGTCGCCTTCCTTGACAACGTCGGAGGTCTTCTGCACGCGCTGCGCCGACAATTGGCTGATATGGACAAGCCCGTCGCGCGCGCCGAAGAAGTTCACGAACGCGCCGAAGTCCATCACCTTCACAACCGTTCCATCATAGATCTGACCGACTTCCGGATCGGACGCGATCGACTTGATCCACTTGATGGCGGCGCGGATCGATTCCCCGTTGGCGGAGGCCACTTTCACCGTGCCATCGTCCTCGACATTGATCTTGGCGCCGGTCTTCTCGACGATTTCGCGGATGACCTTGCCGCCGGTGCCGATGACTTCGCGGATCTTATCGGTCGGGATTTTGAGCGTCTCGATGCGCGGGGCATGCTCGCCGAGTTCGGCACGCGCGGTGTGGAGCGCTTTTGCCATCTCGCCGAGAATGTGCATGCGCCCTTCCTTGGCCTGGCCGAGCGCGATCTTCATGATGTTCTCGGTGATGCCGGCGATCTTGATGTCCATCTGCAGCGAGGTCACGCCGTCTTCGGTGCCGGCGACCTTGAAGTCCATGTCGCCGAGATGATCCTCGTCGCCAAGGATGTCCGACAGCACGGCAAAGCGCTCGCCTTCCAGGATCAGGCCCATGGCAATGCCGGCGGTCGGGCGCTTGATCGGGACGCCGGCGTCCATCAGCGCAAGCGAGGTGCCGCACACCGTCGCCATTGAGGACGAGCCGTTCGATTCGGTGATCTCGGAGACGACGCGGATCGTGTAGGGAAATTCGTGGTGCAGCGGCAGGACCGGATGGATCGCGCGCCAGGCGAGCTTGCCGTGGCCGATTTCGCGCCGTCCGGGCGAGCCCATGCGCCCGGTTTCGCCGACCGAGAAGGGCGGGAAATTGTAGTGCAGCAGGAAGGTTTCCTTGTAGGTGCCCTGCAGCGCGTCGATGAACTGCTCGTCCTCGGCGGTGCCGAGCGTCGCCACCACGAACGCCTGCGTTTCGCCGCGCGTGAACAGCGCCGAACCGTGGGTGCGCGGCAGGACGCCGACTTCGGCGACGATCTGGCGCACGGTCTTGACGTCGCGGCCGTCGATCCGCCGGCCGGTATCGAGGATGTTGTTGCGGACGATCTTGGCTTCCAGTTCCTTGAACACCGCCGCGACCGCAAGCTTGTCGTATTTGGGCGCCTCTTCCGGGCAGAAATGCGCCATCGCCTTCGCCTTGGCCGCGTCGACCGCGTCGTGGCGCTCCATCTTGCCGGCGATCGAATAAGCCGCGCGCAGTTCGCTCTCGACCAGCGCGGCCATTTCCTTTTCAAGCGCGGATTTGTCTTCCGGATTGAAATCGCGCGGCTCCTTGGCGGCTTTCTCGGCGAGCTCGATGATCGCCTTGATCACCGGCTGAAAATGCCGGTGGCCGAACATCACCGCCCCGAGCATGATTTCCTCGGAGAGCTCCTTGGCTTCCGATTCGACCATCAGCACCGCGTCGGCGGTGCCTGCCACCACGAGATCGAGCCGGCTCTCCGACATTTCGTCGATCTGCGGATTGAGCACGTATTCGTTGTTGATGAAGCCGACGCGCGCCGCCCCGATCGGGCCCATGAACGGAGCGCCCGACAAAGTGAGCGCGGCCGACGCGGCGACCATGGCCAGGATGTCGGGATCGTTCTCCATGTCATGGGACAGCGTGGTGACGATCACCTGCGTGTCGCAGCGATAGCCCTTGGCAAACAGCGGGCGGACCGGACGGTCGATCAGGCGCGAAACCAGGGTTTCCTTCTCGGTCGGCCGGCCTTCGCGCTTGAAGTAACCGCCGGGGATGCGGCCGGCGGCGAAGAACTTTTCCTGATAATTGACGGTCAGCGGCAGGAAATCGAGTCCGGGTTTTGGCTCCCTGGCAGACACCACGGTGGCGATGACGGTGCTCTCGCCATAGCTGGCGATGACGGCGCCGTCGGCCTGGCGCGCGACCTTGCCGGTCTCGAGGGTGAGCTTGCGCCCGCCCCAATCGAGTTCAACACGATTGATATCGAACATGTTCCTTGTCTCTCATGGTTTTCGAACCGGAATGAAAGCCATGAGCAAGACGGCGAGATGCTGTGGCGCATGAGCGGCGTCCGACAGCACCCGGCGATCCTGCCATGGCGTTCATCCCTTTCGGATGCGAACGGGCCCTGCATTGGTGCCCGTTTCTTTCCGGCGGCTCCTGCCGCCGGACGTACAGCGGCGCGATACGCGTCCGCTTCACAGATGCGCGGAATCCGCGCGGCAATCAGCGGCGGATATTGAGCCGCTCGATCAGGTCCTTGTAACGGGCTTCGTCGTTGCGCTTGATGTAGTCGAGGAGCTGACGGCGCTGCGAGACGAGCTTGAGCAGCCCGCGGCGCGAGTGGTTGTCCTTGACATGGGTCTTGAAGTGCTCGGTCAGGTTGTTGATGCGCTCCGACAGGATCGCAACCTGGACTTCCGGCGAGCCCGTATCGCCGGATTTGCGTGCGTACGCCTTGATGACTTCAGCCTTGCGGCTGACCGTGATCGACATCGTCGACGACCTTTCTTCGTGCCGCGCTGCCGTGCAGCCCGGCGAGGTTGAACACGCGCTTGGGGACGATCTCGCCACGGTCGGCGTCGGCAAGGGCGACCAGTTCGCCCGCTGCGGTGACGTACACCGTGCCGTGGAGAATGGGAGCGTCCCGTCCACGCAGGAGGACGGCTTGGCCCCGCTGGAGCCTCGCCGCATCTGCCCGGCTGACGGCCAGCGCCGGGATGTCGTCCAGCGCGGTCTCGACGGGCAGCAATGCATCGGCGAGGCGCGCCTCGCCGGCGGCGGCTCTATCGCATAAAGCCGTAAGTTGTTCCAGCGAAATCATCTCAACCGGCCCGAACGGTCCGACCGAGGTCCGCCGCAACGCCGAAACGTGGCCGAAACAGCCGAGTTGGCGGCCCATGTCGCGGGCGAGCGCCCGGATATAAGTGCCCTTGCCGCAGGCGGCCTCGAACACGGCGTGGTCGGGATCCGGGATATCGACAAGTTCCAGCCGCTCGATGTCCACGGTCCGGCTCTGCAGGGCGATCGGCTGTCCGTCGCGCGCCAGGTCATAGGCGCGCTCGCCCTCGATCTTGATCGCCGAATAGCGCGGCGGGACCTGCTCGATCCGGCCGACAAAGCGCGGGCAGATCGCGGCGATGGCGTCGCGCGAGGGCCGCTGCGCGCTGATTTCGATCACGCGGCCTTCCGCGTCGTCGGTATCGCGCTCCTCGCCCCAGCGCACGGCGAAGCGATAGGTCTTACGGCTGTCGACGATGAACGGCACGGTCTTGGTCGCCTCGCCGAGCGCGATCGGCAGGCAACCGGAGGCAAGCGGATCGAGCGTGCCGGCATGGCCGGCGCGCTTGGCCGCGAACAGCCGCTTGACCACGGCAACCGCGTGCGTCGAGGTCATGCCGACGGGCTTGTCGAGCACGACCCAGCCATGCACGTCGCGCTTCTCGCGCCTGGGCTGATGTTTCCGGCCGCCCTCGTCCTGAGGGGGACGCGAAGCGCCCGCCTCGAAGGATGTCGGCGAAAGTGAAGCCGCAAGTCGGGTAAACCCGATTTGCGAGCTTCGAGACGCCGCCTTCGGCGGCTCCTCAGCATGAGGCCGGTCGAGTTTGAGCGGATCATTCTGCGTCATGATTCGCCTTTGTCCTGCTCGATATCGCGGCGAACCGCGGGCGTTCGCAGAAGCTTCTCGATCCGTTCCGCCTCATCGAATCGCTCGTCGATTCGAAAGCGGATTTCCGGCGCAAATTTCAGGTTAACGCGCCGCGCGATTTCCCCGCGCAGGAACCGCTTGTTGCGATCGAGCGCTTCGATGACCGCGTTCTCGTCCTTGCCGCCGAGCGGCATCACATAGATCGTCGCCAGCCGCATGTCGGCCGTCATGCGGACCTCAGGGACGGTAATGAGATGGCCCTCGATCACGGGGTCGTGCACCTCCCCGCGCGTGAGCATCTCGGCGAGCGCATGGCGGATCAGTTCGCCGACGCGCAACTGGCGCTGCGATGCACCGGGGCCGGCCTCGTGCTTTGATTTCCTGTTACGCATGGCAATCTCAATTGTGGTCATCCCCGGGCTTGATCCGGGCATCCATTATTTCCGCAAAGGGCATTTTTCAGGGTGGATCGCCGGGTCAAACCCGGCAACGACGAAGCCCGGAAATTTGGACTCACAGGCTGCGCTGTACCTGCTCCACCCGGTAGCACTCGATGACGTCGCCGACGCGCATGTCCTGGTAATTCTCGAAGGCCATGCCGCACTCCTGGCCGGCGGAGACTTCCCTGGCGTCGTCCTTGAAGCGCTTGAGCTGCGAAAGCTTGCCTTCGTGGACGACGACATTGTCGCGGA
>WBUW01000548.1 GCA_008933495.1 Pseudorhodoplanes sp. | reverse complement strand
TGTCGGAGACCGGCTTGGTGAGGAAGTCGTCGGCGCCCGCTTCCAGGCCCTGCACCCGGTCGGACGGCTGGTCGAGCGCCGTCACCATGACCACCGGGATATGATGGGTTGCGGGACTGGCCTTCAGCCGCCGGCAGACCTCGAAGCCGTCCATCTCCGGCATCATCACGTCGAGCAGCACGATGTCGCACTGGGCGCGCTCGCAGATCGCCAGCGCTTCCGCGCCGCTCATGGCCGTGATGACGTCGAAATACTCCGCGGTGAGGCGCGCTTCCAGGAGCTTCACATTGGCCGGAACGTCGTCGACGACGAGAATGCGCGCAGTCATCGCCGCTCTCCCTCACGCATTGCCGAGAAAATGCCGGACCGTCTCGAGAAACTTGCCGACCGAAATCGGTTTCGACAGATAGGCCTCGCAGCCGCCTTCGCGGATGCGCTCCTCGTCCCCCTTCATGGCGAAAGCCGTCACCGCGACCACCGGGATCGACTTCAATTCCGAATCGTCCTTCAGCCACTTGGTGACTTCGAGGCCGGACACCTCCGGCAGCTGGATGTCCATCAGGATCAGGTCGGGACGATGCTGGCGGGCAAGATCCATGGCGTCGATCCCGTTGCGGGTACCGACCGTCTGGTAGCCGTGGGCCTCAAGGAGATCGTGGAAGAGCTTCATGTTCAGCTCGTTGTCCTCCACGATCAGGACTTTTTTGGCCATCCCCGCCCCTCCTGCGCCACCGCGCCCCGCACCGTTCCTGTTTACGGAGTCGCTGTTTGCGTCGCCACGCGGCGCGCACTCGGGCACAATGACACCTACAAGGTAGTTCTGATTTATTACGGAAAGGCAAACGGAAAGCGATGGTTAAGGCGGCGTCCGCAGGCACGCGCGATGAGGCGGAATCGCTTGCAATTCAAGCACTTAGCTTTATCGCCGGGGACCCAGAACGGCTCGGGCGCTTTCTGGCGGCGACCGGAATCGGGCCCGCCGGTCTAAGGGCCGCCGCGCGCGCGCCGCATTTCCTCGCCGGCGTCCTCGACCATATCGCGGCCGACGAGCGCCTGCTGGTTGCTTTCGCGGCCGAATCGGCGACCGACCCGCGGGCCATCGCGCGGGCGGTTGCGGTCCTCAATGGACGGAACTGGGAACACGACACGCCGTGATCGTGAGCCTCTGCCGCGATTGTCTCAGCGACGCGCCGCAGGGCGCGGCACGCTGCCGCGCGTGCGGATCGCCCCGGCTCGTGCGCCATGCCGAGCTCGACGCGCTGGCGATCGCCCATGTCGATTGCGACGCCTTCTACGCCGCCGTGGAGAAGCGCGACAACCCGAGCCTCGCCGACCGTCCGCTGATCGTCGGCGGCGGTGCGCGTGGCGTCGTCACCACCGCCTGCTACATCGCCCGCACCTTCGGCGTGCGCTCGGCCATGCCGATGTTCGAAGCGCAGCGGCTTTGTCCGTCCGCGGTCGTCGTGCCGCCCGATATTCCGAAATACGCTGCAGTCGCGCGCGAGGTGCGCAGGCTCATGTACGCGCTCACCCCGATGGTCGAACCGGTGTCGATCGACGAGGCCTATCTGGACTTGTCCGGGACCGAGCGCCTGCACGGCATGAGCGCGGCGAAG
>WBUW01000113.1 GCA_008933495.1 Pseudorhodoplanes sp. | reverse complement strand
CTTTTTTTCCGACCGGGGGAGAACGCGTGCCATGCCCGTGCGGGACGGCCCCCGAAGGCCACCGCGGGGAACGCAGGTCCTCAAAAAAGAAAAGAGCAGGGCCGGACGCCCCGCTCTCAATGAAATGCTTTTGGTCTGACGCCGTTATTCTGGCTGTTGGCGCGGCGTCGGCGGGCGCTTTTGCGCTCGCATCCTCCCGAGACTTGGACCACATCGAGGCGCGACGACCCCGAAGTGGCAGCACGCTACTCCATCCCACCCCCGATCAGCAAGTCCCTGCCTCATTTTCGTTCAAGATCAGTCGGGAAGCGCTTGTTTTTTAACAGGCAATCCGGTTTCACTGCTTGTCCGCTCCGCTCACCGATTCTGGCGCCCGCATGCGACTGTCGCGCTATTTCCTGCCCATCCTGCGCGAAACGCCGAAGGAGGCGGAGATCGTCTCCCACCGCCTCATGCTGCGCGCGGGCATGATGCGTCAGGAAGCCGCAGGCATTTACGCCTTCCTGCCGCTGGGGCTGCGCGTGCTGCAGAAGGTCTGCGCCATCGTGCGCGAGGAGCAGGACCGCTCGGGCGCCATCGAAATGCTGATGCCCACGATCCAGTCGGCCGACCTCTGGCGCGAGAGCGGGCGCTATGACGCCTATGGCAAGGAAATGTTGCGGATCAAGGACCGGCACGAGCGCGAAATGCTGTTCGGGCCGACCAACGAGGAGATGATCACGGAAATCTTCCGTGCCTATGTGCGCTCCTACAAGGATCTCCCGCTCAATCTCTATCACATCCAGTGGAAATTCCGCGACGAAGTGCGCCCGCGCTTCGGCCTGATGCGCGGACGCGAGTTTCTGATGAAGGATGCCTATTCCTTCGACCTCGATCAGGACCGCGCCCGCCATGCCTATAACCGCATGTTCGTCGCCTACCTGCGCACGTTTGCGCGCATGGGCCTGAAAGCGGTGCCGATGGTGGCCGAGACCGGGCCGATCGGCGGAAACCTGTCGCATGAATTCATCGTGCTTGCCTCGACCGGCGAAAGCGAGGTGTTCTGCCACAAGGACTACCTGGACTTCCCGATCCCCGACGAGAGCGTCGATTTCGAGCACATCGAGGGTTTGCGGGCGCTGGTCGACAAATGGACCTCGCTCTATGCGGCAACCTCGGAGAAACACGACGCCGCCGCTTTCGCAAAACTGCCGGCCGACAAGCGGATTTCGGCGCGCGGCATCGAGGTCGGCCACATTTTCTATTTCGGAACAAAGTATTCCGAACCCATGCGCGCGGTCGTGACCGGACCCGACGGCACCGAACATGTCGTGCACATGGGATCCTATGGCATCGGGCCTTCGCGCCTGGTCGCCGCCATTATCGAAGCCTCGCACGACGAGGCCGGAATCGTGTGGCCGGAATCGGTCGCGCCCTTCAAGGTCGCAATCCTCAATCTCAAGCAGGGGGACGGCGCGACGGACGCGGCGTGCGAGAAACTTTACGCCGCCTTGCGGACGCAGGGCACCGACGTTCTCTATCACGATCTCGACGAGCGGCCGGGCTCGAAATTCGCAACCGCCGATCTGATCGGGGTGCCGTGGCAGATTCTGGTCGGTCCGAAGGGGCTCGCCTCCGGGCAGGTGGAGGTCAAACGGCGGGCCGACGGCGGCCGGGACATGATGGCCGCCGATGCGGCACTGGCGCGCCTTGCCTGACGCCGCAAATTGTGTGGGTTTCCCGCGCGTTCGGTATCTGGTGGCGGCTTGAATCCGCCAGAATCTGCTGAAATCGGGAAGGCTGGGACGGGATGATGAACGAGCCCACCGGGACGCGGGCGTTTGCGCCATTTGAGTGGATGCTGTCGTTGCGTTACCTGCGGGCGCGACGCAAGGAAGGTTTTATCTCGATCATTGCCGGTATCTCGTTCCTCGGCATCATGCTGGGCGTCGCCACGCTCATCATCGTGATGGCGGTGATGAACGGTTTCCGCAAGGAATTGCTGGACAAGATTCTCGGGCTCAACGGCCATCTGCTGATCCAGCCGCTCGAATCCCCGCTCACCGACTGGCAGGTCGTGGCCGAGCGCGTTTCCGGGGTCAAGGGCGTTCGGCTGGCCGCGCCCATTGTCGAAGGCCAGGCGCTGGCCTCTTCGCCCTTCCACGCCACCGGCGTGCTCGTGCGCGGCATCCGCGCGGCCGACCTGACCAGGCTGACCTCGGTCGCATCCAATATCAGACAGGGATCGCTCGAGGGGTTTGACGAGGGGCAGGGGATCGCCATCGGCAAGCGGCTGGCCGATCAGCTCTCGCTGCGCGCCGGCGACAATCTCACGCTCGTGTCTCCACGCGGGGCGGTGACGCCCATGGGCACGACGCCGCGGATCAAGGCCTACAAGATCGCCGCCGTGTTCGAGATCGGCATGTCGGAATACGATTCCGCCTTCGTGTTCATGCCGCTCACCGAAGCGCAGGCCTACTTCAACCGCGCGGGCGACGTGACGGCGATCGAGGTCTATACCGAAAACCCGGACCGGATTCAGGACTTCCGCAAGCTGATCGCGGACGGTGCGCAGCGGCCGATTTTCATGGTCGACTGGCGGCAGCGCAACGCGACGTTCTTCAATGCGTTGCAGGTCGAGCGCAACGTGATGTTCCTGATCCTCACCCTGATCGTGCTGGTCGCCGCGCTCAACATTATTTCCGGACTGATCATGCTGGTGAAGGACAAGGGCCGCGACATCGCGATCCTGCGCACGATGGGCGCGACCCAGGGCGCGATCATGCGCGTGTTCCTGATCACCGGTGCCGCGATCGGCGTGGTCGGAACCCTTCTCGGCTTTGCTGTCGGCGTGGTCGTGTGCAGCAATATCGAAACGATCCGCCGCTTCCTGTCCTGGCTGACCTCGACCGAGCTGTTTTCGCCCGAACTCTATTTCCTCTCGCGCCTGCCGGCCCAGGTGGACACCGGGGAAACGACCGCCGTCGTCCTGATGGCTTTGTCGCTGTCGCTGCTTGCAACGCTCTACCCGTCATGGCGCGCCGCCCGGCTCGATCCGGTCGAGGCGCTGCGCTACGAATAGGCGCGCCCGATGGCGGACGAGCAAAAACCGATCCTGTATCTGGACGCCGTCGAGCGGCGCTATCAGCAGGGCGGCAGCGCGCTTGAAATCCTGCAGGGCGTGGAAATGGGCGCCTGGCTCGGCCAGTCGATCGCGCTGGTGGCGCCGTCGGGCTCGGGCAAGTCCACCTTGCTGCACATTGCCGGACTGCTGGAACACCCGGACGCCGGCGAGGTCTATATCGACGGGGTGGCGACGTCCGGCCTTTCGGATGTCGAGCGCACGCGCATCCGGCGCACCGAAATCGGTTTCGTCTACCAGGCGCATCACCTGCTGCCGGAATTCTCCGCGCTCGAGAACGTGTCGATCCCGCAAATGATCCGCGGCCTGTCGCGCAAGGAGGCCGACAGGCGCGCCGAGGAATTGCTGAGCTATCTCGGGCTCAAGCCGCGGCTCACGCACCGGCCCGCGGAGCTGTCCGGCGGCGAGCAGCAGCGCGTTGCGATCGCGCGCGCGGTGGCCAATGCCCCGCGCATCCTCCTGGCCGACGAGCCGACCGGCAATCTCGATCCCCACACCGCCGACCATGTGTTCAACACGCTGACCCAGCTCGTGCGCGCCTCCGGGCTCGCCGCCATCATCGCCACCCACAACCTGGAGCTTGCCGGCCGCATGGACCGCCGGGTCACGCTGCAGGACGGCAAGGTTGTCGAGATGGTGTGAGGCGGTGCGCCGTTCCGGTTCTGCCCGGACGGAAAGGCAATGCCGTTTCCGCCTTTCAAGCCAGCGGGTCGCGGATTTTTCCGACCCGCTGCCCGGACTTGACATAGGGAACAAATAATGAACAATGTTCTTTCTATGTTCTAGGGAGATTCCGATGTTTCGCGCTGTCGTCGAAGAAGCGGCCGCTTTGGCCTCCGTAAGCTTGTTTCTGGGCATGATTGCGATCTGGGCGCAGGTGCTGGCCACGATCTGAGGCTGCGCCACCGCGCTGGGGAAAACGCGGGTTTTGGCGCCGGCGGAGGGGATCGCCGTGGACATTTCGCGCCCGCGGCCCACCATCGCCGGAAAACCAGAATCGCGAGGCGCCCCGTGGCCGGTCCCGGCTTCGTCCATCTCCATGTCCATTCGTCGTTCTCGCTGCTCGAAGGCGCATTGACGATCGCGCGCCTGGCCGAGCTTGCCAAAGCCGACCGCCAGCCCGCGCTCGCGCTCACCGACACCGACAACATGTTCGGGGCGCTGGAATTCTCCGAGAAGATGGCCGGCGCGGGCGTCCAGCCGATCGTCGGCTGCGCGCTGGCGGTTGATTTCGGCGACGAGAAACGCGATCCCCGCCACGGCGGCCCGGTGCGCAAGCTGCCGCGCCTCGTGCTGCTCGCCGCGCGCGAGGACGGTTACCGCAGCCTGACGCGGCTCAACTCGCGCGCCTTCCTGGAATCGCCGGTCGGCGAGGCGCCGCACGTCAAGCTCGACTGGCTTGCCGGCGAAACCGCCGGCCTGATCGCGCTCACCGGCGGACCCTCCGGCTGCCTCGACCTGGCGGTCGTCGCCGGGCAAATCGAACACGCGCAGGCGCGGCTCGAGCGGCTCGCCGCGCTGTTCGGCGACCGGCTCTATGTCGAATTGCAGCGGCACGGGACGGCGGACGAGAAACGCTGCGAGCCGGTGCTGGTCGATTTTGCGCACGGCCTCGGCCTGCCGCTGGTCGCCAGCAACGAACCCTTCTTCGCCGGCGCCGAAGACTACGAGGCGCACGATGCGCTGATCTGCATCGCCGAGGGACGCGTGCTGGCCGACCCCGACCGCCGCCAGCTCACGCCCGAACACCGCTTCAAGACGCGCGCGGAGATGACGACGCTGTTTTCCGACCTGCCGGAGGCGCTCGCCTCGACGGTCGAAATCGCGCAGCGCTGCAGCTTCCGCCCGCGCACCCGCAAGCCGATCCTGCCGCGCTTCACCGTCGGCGCCGAAGCCGTCGACGAGGCGGCCGAACTGAAAAAGCGCGCCGGGGAGGGCCTGCGCCAGAAGATCGCCCGCCACGGCACCGCGCCCGGCACGCGCCCGGACGATTACCAGAAGCGGCTGGCGTTCGAGCTCGATGTCATCGCGCGCATGAAATATCCGGGCTATTTCCTGATCGTCGCCGATTTCATCCAGTGGGCGAAAGCGCAGGGGATTCCGGTCGGGCCCGGCCGCGGCTCGGGCGCCGGCTCGCTCGTCTCCTACGCGCTCACCATCACCGACCTCGATCCGATCCGCTTCGGGCTGCTGTTCGAGCGCTTCCTCAATCCCGAGCGCGTGTCGATGCCGGATTTCGACATCGATTTCTGCCAGGATCGCCGCGACGAGGTGATCCGCTACGTGCAGGAGCGCTACGGGCGCGACCAGGTCGCCCAGATCATCACCTTCGGCACCCTGCAGGCGCGCGGCGTGCTGCGCGACGTCGGCCGCGTCTTGCAGATGTCCTACGGCCAGGTCGACAAGCTGTGCAAGTTCGTGCCGCAGAACCCGACCAACCCGGTCACGCTGGCGCGCGCCATCGAGGACGAGCCGCAATTGCAGGCCGCGCGCGACGCCGACCCGGTGGTGCGGCGCGCCTTCGACATCGCGCAGAAGCTCGAAGGGCTGACCCGCCATGCCTCCACGCACGCCGCCGGCATCGTGATCGGCGATCGCCCGCTTTCCGAGCTCGTGCCGCTCTATCGCGACCCGAAATCCGACATGCCGGTCACCCAGTTCAACATGAAATGGGTGGAGCAGGCCGGCCTCGTGAAGTTCGACTTTCTTGGCCTGAAGACGCTGACCGTGCTGCGGCGCGCGGCCGATCTCGTGCGCCGGCGCGGCATCGATCTCGACCTGTCGGCGATCCCGCTTGACGATGCCAAAACTTACGAACTGCTCGCGCGGGCGGAAGCGGTCGGCATCTTCCAACTGGAAAGTGCCGGCATGCGGCGGGCGCTGCTCGACATGCGCCCGGACCGGTTCGAGGACATCATCGCGCTGGTCGCGCTCTATCGTCCGGGTCCGATGGCCAACATCCCGACCTATTGCCTGCGCAAGCACGGGCAGGAGAAGCCGGACTATATCCACCCCAAGCTCGAACCGATCCTGAAAGAGACGTTCGGCGTCATCGTCTACCAGGAACAGGTGATGCAGGCCGCGCAGTTGCTCGCCGGCTATACGCTCGGCCAGGCCGACCTGCTGCGCCGCGCCATGGGCAAGAAGATCAGGAAGGAGATGCAGGAGCAGCGCGCGGTGTTCGTCGAGGGCGCGCTCAAGAACGGCATCGGGCGCGAGCAGGCCGACGCGATATTCGATCTGCTCGAGCGTTTTGCCGAATATGGCTTCAACAAGAGCCATGCGGCGGCTTACGCGCTCGTCGCGTACCAGACCGCCTACATGAAGGCGAATTACCCGGTCGAGTTTCTCGCCGCCTCGATGACGCTCGATATGGGCAACACCGACAAGCTCGCCGAGTTTCGCGCCGAAGCCGAGCGGCTCGCGATCAGGGTCGAGGCCCCCGCGATCAACCGGTCGGGCGTGACCTTCGATTGCACCGGCAACACCATTCACTACGCGCTCGCAGCGCTCAAAGGCGTCGGCGCGCAGGCGGTGGAGGCGATCGTTGCCGCCCGCGGCGAGCGGCCGTTCCGCGAACTCGCCGATTTCGCAAGCCGCATCAATCCGCGCGCGGTCAACAAAAGGGTGCTGGAAAGCCTCGCCGCGGCCGGTGCCTTCGACGAGCTGGAGCCGAACCGCGCGCGCGCCCATGCGGCGGTCGAGATGATCCTGGCCGCGGCGCAGCGCGCGCAGGAAACGGCAACCCTTGGCCAGAACGAATTGTTCGGCGGGCCGGGCGGTGCCGAGCCGCTGCGCCTGCCTTCGGTCGAGCCTTGGCTGCCGGGCGAACGGCTGCAGCGCGAATACGATTCGGTCGGCTTCTTTCTCAGCGGCCACCCGCTCGACGATTATGCCGGCGCATTGGCACGGATGCAGGTGCAGACCTGGACCGAGTTTGCCCGCTCGATCAAGAACGGCGCGAGCGCCGGCCGCACCGCCGCGACCGTGGTCTCGCGCACCGAGCGGCGCACCAAGTCCGGCAGCAAGATGGGCATCATCGGCCTGTCGGATCCGTCCGGCCAATATGAAGCGGTCATTTTCTCGGAGGGGCTGCAGCAATACCGCGACGTGCTCGAGCCGGGCGCGGCGGTGCTCCTGTTTCTGTCAGCCGAGGCGCAGGGGGACGAGGTGCGCGCCCGCATCCAGACCGCCGAGCCGCTCGCAAAGGCCGCGGAGAAAGTGCAGAAAAGCCTGCGCATTTTCGTCCGCGACGACGCTCCGCTCGACGCCATTTCGCGGCGTCTGGAGGCGCGCGGCGACGGCGATGTCAGCATGATCTTGCTGATGGACGGCGGCAGCGAGGTGGAGGTCAAACTGCCGGGACGTTTCCGGGTGTCGCCGCAGCTCGCCGGCGCGATCAAGGCGGTCCCCGGCGTGGTGTCCGTGGAGGCCATTTGACGCCGGGCTTGTAGTGCGGGCGGCGATGACTAATTCAGCGTCATGACACAGGTCGCCGCCCGTTGCCGCCCGTGACCACGACATTGTCGCGCCTTGCCGACCAGGCGGCGCTGGCAGCCCGCTCGCTGGTCGAGTACGGCCAGCATCTGCTCCATCCGACGGTGCGGCTCGGTATCACCGGCCTCTCGCGCGCCGGCAAGACCGTGTTCATCACCGCGCTGGTCCACGGGCTTTTGCGCGGCGGACGCTTCCCCCTGTTCGAAGCCTGTGCCGACGGCCGCATCGCGAATGTACGGCTGGCGCCGCAACCCGACGACAATGTCCCGCGCTTCGACTACGAGACTCACATCCGGGCCTTGGTCGAGGACCGGCGCTGGCCGGATTCCACGCGCCAGATCAGCGAACTGCGTGTCATCATCGATTACCAGTCCGCGAGCGGCGCCGAACGCACGCTGACGCTCGACATCGTCGATTATCCCGGCGAATGGCTGCTCGATCTGCCGCTGCTCGGCCTGTCCTATGAGCGCTGGTCGGCGGAAAGCGTGCGCCGCTCGCGCGCGGCGGCGCGCGCGGCGCCGGCCGGGGCCTGGCACAAGG
>WBUW01000547.1 GCA_008933495.1 Pseudorhodoplanes sp. | reverse complement strand
GCGTTCGTATCGGTGCAGGCGTGCAAATTGCCGATATCGAGAATCACGCCTTGTTGAGCGAACGATATCCTGCGGTCGTTCAGGCGGCCCGCGGGATCGCCGGGCCGAGCCACCGCCGGATGGGTACCGTCGGCGGTAATCTGTGTCTGGATACGCGCTGCGTCTATTACAACCAGAGCGGATGGTGGCGGCACGCGAACGGATATTGTCTGAAGGCTCAAGGCGAAATCTGTCACGTCGCGCCGCAAGGCCAGCGCTGTCATGCCGCCTTTGCGGGAGACCTTGCGCCGGCTCTGCTCGCACATGATGCAGAGCTTGAAGTCGCCGGTGCGAGCGGCATGCGTCGGATGCCGCTCGGCGGGCTCTTCGTCGAGGACGGGCGCGCTCATCTTAATCTGGCCCGCGAGGAAATCGTCGTCGCGGCTTATCTGCCTGCCGTTGCACATAAATCGGCATACCGGAAAGTACGCGTCCGCGACGCCATCGATTTTCCGCTTGCAGGTGTTGCGGCGGCTTTGGCGACCGAACGCGGCCTTGTCACTTCGCTCCGTGTGGCGTTGACCGGAACCAATTCGCGGCCGTTCCTCCTGGAGGGGACCGACGCCTTGCGCGGAAAGCCGATCGATGCAAATTCGCTCCAGGCTATCGACAAGCTCGTGCAAAAGCAGGTGCAGCCCATGCGCACGACGATCGTATCGCCACAATATCGACGCTTGGCCGCGGCCGCGATGGCATGCAGACTTGTCAGGCAGCTCGCCGACGAAATCGGTTCGACATCATGACCCATGATCATTCCGATCGCGCAAGTGGGGCGCGGATCTGGCGCAGTGCTGACGGCACCCATATCGACGTGCGCGGCCTGACCCCGCCAGAGCCGATGGTTGAAATTCTGCAATTGCTGGAAGGCCCCGAAGTGACGATGGTCACCGCTCATCTCGACCGGGAGCCGATTTTTCTTTACCCGGAACTCGACGAACGCGGCTGGGCCTACGAAATCCTGCCGTCGCATTGCGGTAACGACGACTGCGAACACGAAATCCGCCTGCGACTTGTCCGCCTGCGTCCATGACGATGGCGGTTTTCCTCGGCGGGGCAAAGAGCCGGCTATTGCCGATGTCGGTCCCGTTCCGGTTTTTCGCCGCTGCATCGCTGTTTCACGTTCTGATGTGGGTCGCCCTTTTCGCTGACGCCGGAAACGGCATCAGCTTTCGCGGCGGATTTGGGCCGACCCTCGCCGCTGTTCATCTGCTGACCTTGGGCGTCTTGACAATGACGGCTGCGGGCGCGTCGGTCCAGCTCCTGCCGGTCGCGACCCGCCGGCCGATCGCCGCCGTGTGGCCGATTAAGTTGCTTTTCTGGATTCTCGCACCCGGCCTCCTCGCGCTGGCGGCCGGCATGTATTCCGGATGGCCGGCCGCTCTGGCGGCAGGCTCGGGAATGGTCACTGTGGCTCTCGCGCTTCTTGCCATCCTGCTCGGCGACAATCTACGACGCTCGGCGAGCTTGCCCATCGTATCCGCCTTTGGCTGGGCAGCGCTCCTGTCGCTCGTGTTGCTGACTGCATTCGGAATCGCACTGATCATCGACTACGCGAAAACGATGCTACCCGATCACGGAGCGG
>WBUW01000112.1 GCA_008933495.1 Pseudorhodoplanes sp. | reverse complement strand
CGCTCCTTGTAGGGGGCGGGAATGGCCGCGCAGCCGGGCAGCGACAGGCCGAGCGCCTCGGCTAGCGCGTTCATGGTCGAGGCCGTGCCCATGGTGTTGCAATGGCCGACCGAGGGCGCGCTGGCGGCGACGATGTCGACGAATTCCTGTTCGTCGATCCGGCCGGCGGCAAGGTCCTCGCGCGCCGTCCACACCGCCATGCCCGAGCCGCAGCGCTCGCCCTTCCACCAGCCGTTCAGCATCGGTCCGCCTGAGAGCACGATGGCCGGAATATTCACCGTGGCCGCCGCCATGATGCAGGCGGGCGTCGTCTTGTCGCAGCCGGTCGTCAGCACGACGCCGTCGAGCGGATAGCCGTACAGCACCTCGACCAGGCCGAGATAGGCGAGGTTGCGGTCGAGGGCTGCGGTCGGGCGTTTGCCGGTTTCCTGGATCGGATGGATCGGGAACTCGAAGGCGATGCCGCCGGCCGTGCGGATGCCCTCGCGCACGCGCTGGGCCAGATCGAGATGATGGCGGTTGCACGGCGACAGATCCGACCCGGTCTGCGCGATGCCGATGATCGGTTTGCCGGAGCGCAATTCCGTGCTGGTCAGTCCGAAATTCATGTAGCGCTCGAGATAGAGCGCGGTCATGCCGGGGTTCTCGGGATTGTCGAACCAGAGCTGCGAACGCAGCGACCTGCCCCGGGGATGCGGTGTCTTGTTGTCTTGGGTCATGTTGTTTTCGGTCATGGCGTGTCCTCGCCGCGTGGTCGGTCTTTCCTCGCCGCCCGCCAAGCATTCCGCCAGGTTGCAACGAAATGCAATGTCGCCGCGCCAGGCGGTCGCGGCCGGCGAGGGCCGCCGGTTACGCGCTCTCCGCCGGTTGCGGGGGAACGAACAGGAGCTTGTCCACCCGTTTGCCGTCCATGTCGATCACCTCGATGCGCCAGCCCTCGAGCATGAAGGCATCACCCTCGGCGGGAATGCGCGCCAGGCGGTCAAGCGCCAGTCCGGCGGCGGTGTGAAAGTCCACGCTCTTGACCGCCAGGCCGAGCGTGTTGGCCAGTTCCTCGATCGGGGTACGGCCGTCCACCAGTACGGTGCCGTCCTTGCGGCGGCGGATATGCTGCCCGTCGGCCTCGTGCTCCTGCGGCAGATAGCCGGCGACCGCGCCGAGGATGTCGGTGAGCGTGATGAGGCCGAGAAAGTCGCCGTATTCGTCGACCACGAAGGCGAGGTGCAGCGGGGTGGCCTTGAAGATTTCAAGCATGCGCAGGACCGAAATATGTTCGGGCACATAAGTCGGCTCGAGCATGTGCTTTTCGATATCGACCTTGTCCCCGGCAAGCAGTTCGTTGACCAGATCCTTTTTCTGCACGACGCCGAGCGGGCGGCCGATGTCACCGCCGCGCACGACCACCAGCCGGGAATACGGACACTCCGCGATGTCGTGCGCGAGCGCTTTCGGATCGTCGTCGAGGTCGATCCAGTAGATATCGGGGCGCGGGGTCATCGCCGACGTCACCGGATTATCGGCAAGCGCGAGCACCCCGTGCAGCAATTCCTTTTCGACCGGGGCGATGGCGCCGGCCTTCGTGCCTTCGGCAATGACCAGCTTGACTTCCTCTTCGGTCACCCGCGCCGGCACCTTTTGCGGGATGCGCAGCAGGCGCAAGAGCAGCGCCGTGGCGTTTTCCAGGAGCCAGACCAGCGGGCGCGCCGCGATGACGATGCCCTGCAGCGGGCGCGCCAGCACGGCGGCGATGCGCTCCGAATAGAGCAGCGCAATGCGCTTGGGGACAATTTCGCCGACGACCACCGACAGGGCGGTGATCGCGACCACAACCAGGAAGAAAGCAATCTGCGGTCCATGCGGGCTGACGGCGGGGATATCATTGAGGATCACGCCGAGGCGGGTGCCGAGCGTGGCGCCGCCGAATGCGCCGGAGAGAATCCCGATCAGCGTGATGCCGACCTGGATGGCCGAGAGAAAACGCGCCGGATTCTCCGACAATTGCAGGGCGAGCGCGGCGCCGGCCGAGCCGCTCTCGGCCATGTGCTGAAGCCGGATGCGGCGGGACGACACCACCGCCATTTCCGCCATTGCAAAGACGCCGTTCAGCAGGATCAGCGCGGCGACGATCGACAGCTCAAGCCAGACGCTCATGGGATGGTGTTGTGGCATGGCGGGCGGCGGCGGTGCAACAAAGCGCCGCGTTTCGCTGCGTTAGCGGTTTGATTTCGCCCGGGAAATGGGATCAGCCGGATGGCGCGGCAATGCGCCGCCGCGGCCGGAACGCCGCCATGATCGGACAGGTCTTGGCTGGCGGCGCAATCAGTTTCGTCCATTTCGCGATCCATTCCGTTGCCACGGCATTCATTTTCCCCGCGACATCCCCGCGACGCGGCGGGCTGCTTTCGGCGCACACGCGGCTGCCGAGGGTTCTGAACGGCTCGTTGCTGATCGGCTGGCCGATGGCGATCATATTCGAAGTGCCGCGCGCGGCCGGGCTTGAATTTTCGCCGGTGCGGCGTGTTGACGGCTGCGGCGCGAGGCGCGCAAATGCCGGAAGGAAATAAGGCAAAAAGCCCGAGCGCTGAGGGAAACGCCATGCTGAAAACAATCGCGGCCTTCGACCGGATCGGCGAGGAGAACGCGTTTGCCGTGCTCGCCCGCGCCAATGCGCTCTCCGCGCAGGGCCGCGACATCATCAATCTCGGCATCGGCCAGCCGGATTTCCGCACCCCCGACCATATCGTGGAGGCGGCGGTCAAGGCGCTGCGCGACGGCCATCACGGCTACACGCCGGCGACCGGCATTCCGGCGCTGCGCGAAACGGTCGCCGCCGACCTGCACAAACGCTTTGCCGTGAACGTCTCGCCCGACGAGGTCATGATCATGCCCGGCGGCAAGCCGACCATGTTCATGTCGATCCTGATGTTCGGCGAGCCGGGCGCCGACATTCTCTATCCCGACCCCGGCTTTCCGATCTATCGCTCGATGATCGAGTTCACCGGCGCGCGGCCGGTGCCGGTGCCGATCCGCGAGGAAAACGGCTTTGCCTTTTCGGCCGAGGAAACGCTCAAGCTGATCACGCCGCAGACGCGCCTGCTCATTCTCAATTCGCCGGCCAACCCGACCGGCGGCGTCACACCCAAAGCGGAGGTCGACAAGCTGGTCGCCGGCCTTGAGAAATGGCCGGACATCGCCGTCATGTCGGACGAAATCTACGACCACATGACCTATGACGGCGAGCGGCATGTCTGCCTGCTCTCCTATCCGTCGGTCCGCGACCGGCTGATCCTGCTTAACGGCTGGTCGAAAACCTATGCCATGACCGGCTGGCGGCTCGGCTATGCGGTGTGGCCGGGCAAGCTCTACGACTATGCGCGCAAGCTTGCCGTCAACCTGCACAGTTGCGTCAACGCGCCGGCGCAATATGCCGGCATCGCCGCGCTCACGGGACCGCAGGACGCCGTGCACAAGATGGTCGCGGAATTCGACCGGCGGCGCAAAGTCGTGGTCGCCGGCCTCAACAAACTGCCCGGGGTTTCGTGCGCGACACCGAAGGGCGCGTTCTATGCGTTCCCGAATGTGAGCAAAACCGGCTGGAAGGCGAAGGCGCTGGCCGCGACGCTTTTGGAGGAAGCCGGCGTGGCCATCATCGGCGGACCGGATTTCGGCATCCTGGGCGAGGGCTATGTGCGGCTCTCCTACGCCAACTCGACGGAAAATATCGTCAAGGCGCTGGACCGCATGGGTGATTTCCTCGCCAGCCGCAAGGCGGCCTGACGCATTTATGGTTTCATCGCGAAACGGAAGCCGACCACGACGATGGCGAGCCCGACGACGCGCATCAGCGTCGGGATTTCGCCGATCAGCAGCACGCCGAGGATCATGGCGAACATCGGCACCAGCGCCGTGAAAATCGAGGCGCGGCCGGCGCCGAGTTTCGTCACCGCGTGGGCGTACAGATAGATCGGGATCGCGCCCGCCAGCGCGCCCTGCACGAGCGCCTGCAGCAGGTTCTGGGCCAGGCCGGCCGCGAGCATGGCTTCATAGCCGAAAAACAGCCCGTGCACCGGCACCAGAAAGATCAACGCCAGGACGCTGACGATCACGCTCGCCTGGATGCCGCTCACCGACCAGCGCCGCAGCAGCACGCTGAAACAGGCCCACATCGAGCCGGTCATCACGAACAACAAATCGCCGCCGACGCCGTGCGATCCGAAACTCGTGACCGCCTCGGCGCCGAAGACAAGAAGCCCGGCAATGATCGTGACGATGCCGAACACCCGGATCGGCGTCAGGTGTTCGTGCAGCACCAGCGCCGACAGGAGCACGCCTGCAAGCGTCGCCATGGCCGGCTGGATCACCGCGCCGTGGCCGAGCGGCACCAGCGTGAATCCGAGATAGGCGAAATAGGCCTGCGGCGGCCCGGCGAACAGCATGAGGATGACGCCGCGCCGCCAGCCGATGCCGCCGAGATCGCCGAGCCCGTGCCGCGCAAGAAGCGGCAACATGATCAGGCCGGACCAGGCAAACCGGTGCAGCGCGAGATCGGGCGCCGTCATGCCGTGCGCGATGCCGTATTTTGCGACCGTAAATCCCATCGCCCAGCACAAAGCCGCGGCGACGCCGCACAATGTTCCGACGGTTGCGGCCGATGCATTGGCGGCGGGATTTGCAGGCACGGGGCATTCTCGCGGACGGAAGCGATGGGCATAATACGGCGCGCGATGCCTGGCCAGTCAGGCCGGTGCCTGCCAGCCATGCGTGGAAACGCGAATTTGACGGCCCGCGACGCGCTCACTAACGTTTTCCGCCTGCCTGCCCGAGGAATGCCGTGAACCCTCTCCATTCCCCGACCGATGCCCGTGCCAGCCGCTCTGCTTACTTTCGCGAAGAGCACGAGATGCTGCGCGCGCAGGTACGCCGCTTCGTCGAGCAGGAGGTCAAGCCGCACGGTGCGGCATGGGAGGAGCAGGGTTTCGTGCCGCGGCCGGTGCTGCAGCGCATGGGCGAACTCGGTTTCCTCGGCATCCGCTATCCCGCCGAATATGGCGGCTCCGACATGGACACGCTGGCGACCGTGGTGCTGGCGGAAGAACTCGGCCGCTCGACCTTTTCCGGGTTCGCGATCACGGTGCTGGTGCACACCGACATGGCCTCGGTGCACGTTTTTCACGGCGGCTCGCCGGCGCAGAAAGACAAGTTCATGCCCGACATCATCGCCGGCCGAAAGATCGTCGCTGTCGGCGTGACCGAACCGGGTGCCGGTTCCGACGTCAAGGGCATCCGCACCACGGCGCGTGAACAGGCCGGCGGCTTCGTGCTCAACGGCTCGAAGACCTTCATCACCAATGGTGTCTATGGCGACCTCTATTGCATCGCCGCCAAGACCGATCCCGGCGGCAAGCCGTCGCAGAGCATTTCCATGTTCCTGGTCGAAAAGGGAACGAAGGGATTTTCGGTCGCGCGGGCGCTCGACAAGCACGGCTGGCGTTCCTCCGACACCGCCGAACTGGTGTTCGAGGATTGCCGGCTGCCGGCCGAGAACCTGCTCGGCAAACAAGGCCGCGGCTTCTACGCCATCATGAAAAATTTCCAGAACGAGCGCATCGTGCTCGGCGCGATGGCGATGGGCGAGGCGCAGGCCGCGATCGAACTGACGCTCGACTGGATCACCCAGCGCAAGACTTTCGGCACCACCTTGTTCGAGAAACAGGCCGTGCGCCAGCGGCTCGCCATGCTGGCCGCCAAGGTCGAGGCCGGCCGCCAGCTGGTCTATCACGCCGCCTGGCTCGATACCCAGGGCGTCGATGCCGCGCGCGAGGTCTCGATGGTCAAGGCCTATTGCGGAGAACTGGTCAACGAGGTCATGTATGCCGGCGTCCAGTTTCACGGCGGCATGGGCTTCATGCGCGAGAGCGCGATCGAGCGGATGGCGCGCGACGCGCGCGTCCAGGCCATCGGCGGCGGTGCCACCGAAGTGATGCTGGAAGAGGTGGCGAAACGCCTCCGGTGATGAGATAAGGGGCCTGCGCGGCAGGGGTTTCTCGGTTTCCTGGTTTCTTGGGGTCGGAATGAAATTTGTCACCGGTTTGATCGTCTCGGCGGCCGTTTCACTGGTCCTGATGATCGTCTTCGTCCTGCTTGTCGGTCAGGTCTGCGGTTCGCGCGGCTTGCCGGGGCCCGGCGCGGCGGTTCCGATCCGTTTTCAGATCGACGCCGAGATGCCGCCCGCCCCGCCGTTGCTGCTGGCGCAAGACCGGTTCGAGCCCGCCCAGTTCGTGGAGCGGCAGCCGGTGGCGGCGTCTTCCGGCTGGGCTACGAACTTCCTTTGCACCATCAAGGCGACCGACGTCGCCATGACCGGCTTCGCCCTGTTCCTGGTCCTCGCTTTGACGTTCCAGGGCCTGATGCAGGGCGCATGGATGCGGCGTCTGCTGCTTTCGAGCGAGCATTCGGCGCTGGTGGTCAACGAGGCGCTGATTTCGGCGCAGCGCGCCTATGTGTTCCTGCGCGAATTCCGTCTCAACCTGATCAAGAATCCGCTCAATGAGGAAATTCAGGTCTGCACCATCCAGCCGATCTGGGAGAATACCGGCGCCACCCCGACCCGCGGCGGGCGGGCGCACGTCAACTGGAAATTCTTCGAGCGCTCGGTCCCCGCGGAGTTCGATTTCCCCGACTTCGACGAGGTCGGCAACCGCATCCTCTCCTACGATGCCTACAAGCCGCTGATCGTCGGCCCCAAGGCGACCGCGCTCGCGCCCCTGATCGACATCGAGCCCGCCATCCTGCGCCAGGTGCGCGACCTGCAGGGCCGGGTGCTGATCTGGGGCTGGGTCGAATATGACGAGGTCTTCACCGACGCCAAGCGCCACCGCACCGAATTCTGCTACCAGCTCGCGGTCACCGGTTCGCCGATGTCGTGGGTCGGATTCACGCAATATCGCGCCTTCAACGGCGCCGATGAAGATTGCATGAAGGCGCCCACGGTGCTGGTGCGGGATGTCTGACCGCAACCGCGCGCAGCGGCCGGGGTCGGCGGGCCGGCGCCGGCTGCCGGTCACGCTCCCGTGCCGTCATTATTTGTCGCGCGCTTTCGGGCGTCAGCCGTGCTAAGCAGTGGCCCGGGATGCGAATGGAACGTGGCGACGCAACCTGATGGCTTCCGGTTTCCTGATGCTTTCGCGGCGCTTCGCGCCGCTGTTCTGGACGCAGTTTTTCTCGGCGTTCAATGACAATTTCCTGAAGAACGCGCTCGTCTTCCTGATCCTGTTCCGCATCGGCGGCTCGCAGGGTGAGGCGCTGATCTCGCTTGCGGGCGCGGTTTTTATCGGCCCCTATTTCTTTCTGTCGGCGATCGGCGGCGAGGCGGCCGACCGCTACGACAAGGCGATCGTCGCGCAATGGCTGAAGTTCGTCGAGATCGGCATTGCCGCCATCGCCGTGCTCGGCTTCGTCCTGCATTCGATCCCGATCCTGTTTGTCGCCTTGTTCGGGTTCGGGGTGATCGGCGCGCTGTTCGGGCCGATCAAGTACGGCATCCTTCCCGATCATCTGCACCGCTCCGAATTGCCCAAAGGCAATGCGCTCGTCGAGGGCGCGACCTTCATCGCGATTCTGCTCGGAACCATAGCCGGCGGCATTGCGGCAAGCGGCGGCGGCGATCCGCTGATATTCTCGGCGCTGGTCATGGTGTTCGCCGTGCTGTGCTGGCTGTGCAGCCGGTACATACCGCTGACCGGATCCGGCGCGCCCGACCTCGTGATCGACCGCAACGTGGCGGCCTCGACCTGGTCGCTCATCAAGCATCTGCGCAGCGATCCGCGCCTGTGGTGGGGGGCGATGGTGACGAGCTGGTTCTGGCTCGTGGGCGTGGTCGCGCTTTCGCTGTTGCCGCCGATGGTCAAGTCGCTCGTCGGCGGCAATGAAGAGGTCGTGACCATTTATCTGGCGATGTTCTCGATCGCGGTCGCCGTCGGTTCCGGTCTCGCCGCCTGGCTTTCGAGCGGCCGGATCGTGCTGCTGCCGACCCTGATGGGCGCGGTGCTGCTCGGCGTGTTCTCGGTCTTTCTCGGACTGGCAACCTACGGCGTCGAGCCGGCGGCGGTGTTTTCGGGCCCGGCGACGGTGTTTGCGACCGTGCGCGGCTACAATGTCGCGCTCGGCATGATCGGGCTGGCGATCGCCGGCGGG
>WBUW01000111.1 GCA_008933495.1 Pseudorhodoplanes sp. | reverse complement strand
CATCCGGCCGTCAGAGCTCTAACGACCGTTGTCGCGATAACGTCGGCCGCGCTTGGTTTGTGGGCGACAAGGAAGGCCCAACAAGTCTTGCATACACATGAGCAACATATTCTTGTAAGTCAACGGCAGCTATTGACCGAACATTGGCAGAGGCTCGATGCAGCAATTCTTTCAAACGACTCTACATTAAACGCCGTCGCTAAAATTATAGGTGTTAAAAACAAAGATCTATTTCGAAGACATACGTTTCTTCAAATGCTTGTAAACTTACTCGCTCAAGCAGCAACATCGAGACAGTTAGGCACTTTATCTGACGACATCTACGCTGCGCACTTTAACTCTGTGGCATACTACTTTCAAAATCGCGCCGACCTGTTCTTTGCTATAGCTATCGAGCAAGAATATACGGCGCCGTTTATTGAGGACTGCAAATCCCGCTTCGCAGCGCTAGAGCCGTTGACAAAAAACGACATGAATGAACACATTTTGGCCTTTGCTGCTCTGCTCAATAGCCGATCGAGCCGATCTCTGAAATAGACGAATTAATCAATCACCCGTAGCTCGGCACACTTTTTGAGAAATTTGAGCAATGGTGTCGAATAGTAACGGCCAACAAAATCAAATAATCCTCTGCCATCGACCTTTAGTCACCCGCAGATTACCATGCGTGGCCAATGACGCCCCGTCAGTGCAAAATCTGGCTGAGGAAAAGTTTCGTGCGCTCATGCTGCGGGTGGGCGAAGAATTCCGCCGGCGTGTTCATCTCCACGATCTGGCCGACGTCCATGAAGATCACGCGGTCGGCCACCTGGCGCGCAAAGCCCATCTCGTGCGTCACCACCAGCATGGTCATGCCGTCCTCGGCGAGCCGCACCATGGTATCGAGCACCTCCTTGACCATTTCCGGATCGAGCGCAGAGGTCGGCTCGTCGAACAGCATGATTTTCGGGTTCATGCACAAAGCGCGCGCGATCGCCACCCGCTGCTGCTGGCCGCCCGACAACTGGCCGGGATATTTGTGCGCCTGCTCGGGGATCTTCACGCGGTTGAGGTAATGCAGCGCGATGTCCTCGGCTTCCCGCCTGGGCATCTTGCGCACCCAGATCGGCGCCAGCGTCAGGTTTTCCAGCACGGTCAGGTGCGGAAACAGGTTGAAATGCTGGAACACCATGCCGACCTCGCGGCGGATTTCGTCGATCCGCTTGAGGTCGGCGGTCAACTCGATCCCGTCGACGATGATGCGGCCCTTCTGGTGCTCCTCCAGCCGGTTGATGCAGCGGATCATGGTCGATTTGCCGGAACCCGAAGGCCCGCAGATCACGATCCGCTCGCCGCCGGGAACCTGCAGGTTGATGTCGCGCAGCACGTGAAATTCGCCGTACCATTTGTGCATGCCGATGATCTCGACCGCTATGTCGGTCTTCAGCGGCGACGGCTTGGGTCCGGCTTGCGCGGTCAAGCTCTGGTCCAGGCTCTGGTCCATGGCGGGGTTCCTCAACGCTTGTGCCCGGTGGCGAGCCGCGCTTCCATGTTTCTCGCGTAGCGCGACATCAGATAGCAGCAGATGAAGTAGAACACGGCGGCAAAGGCGTAGCCGGTCGTGCTCGTGGTCGGGGTCGCCCATTTGGGATCGATGCGCGCGGCTTCGATGGTGCGCAGGAAATCGAAGATGCCGACGATGAAGACGAGCGTGGTATCCTTGAACAGCGAGATATAGCTGTTGACGATGTTGGGAATGGTGACGCGCAAGGCCTGCGGCAGCACGATCAGGCGCATCATCTGCCAGTAGCCCAGCCCGACCGCCATCGCGCCTTCATACTGGCCCTTCGGGATCGCCTGCAGACCGGCGCGCACCACCTCCGCCATATAGGCGGAGGTGAACAGCGCCACGCCCACGAGCGCGCGCAACAGCTTGTCCGGCGACCAGGTGTCGGGCACGAACAAGGGCAGCATCACGCTCGCCATGAACAGCACCGTGATCAGCGGCACGCCGCGCACGAACTCGATCACGATGACCGAGAACAGCCGCACCGCCGGCATCTGCGAGCGGCGGCCGAGCGCCAGCAGGATGCCGATCGGCAGCGACACCACGATGCCGACGGCGGCGACCACGACGGTGACGAGCAGCCCGCCCCAGAAACTGGTCTCGACCTTGGACAGCCCGATCAGCGGCCAGCCGGACAGGAGGATATAGGACACGGCCGGCATGACGACGAAGAAATAGGCGGCGCCGATATCGCGGCGCGGCGCGCGCAGCCAGGCGAGCCAGACGATGCCGACGACCAGCATCGCCAAGAACGCGTCCACCCGCCAGCGTTCGCTGATCGGATAGAAGCCGTAGATGAAATAGGCGAACCGTTCGCGCACGAACGCCCAGCACGCCCCGACCACCGGATGCTCGATGCTCACCAGACAGGCGTCGCGGTCGGCGCCGGTCCAGACCGCATTGATGAACATGTACTGGATCAGCGGCGGCATGACCCAAACGATCAGTGCGATCGACACGAGCGTGAGCGCGATATTGAGCGGCGTCGAAAACAGGTTTTCGCGGATCCAGCCGATCGCCCCGCTCTGCGTCAGCGGCGGCGGCAGCGGTTCCTCGGTGGCGGCGCGCACGAACGCGATCTCGGCGGCGCGGCGCGCCGTTGCCGGCATGGTGTCGGCGGTATCCATGGTCAGCGCTCCACCAGCGCAATGCGCGCATTGTACCAGTTCATGAACAGCGAGGTGACGAGGCTGATGGTCAGGTACACGGCCATGGTGATGGCGACGGTCTCGACCGCCTGTCCGGTCTGGTTGAGCACGGTGCCGGTGAAGACCTGAACCAGATCGGGATAGCCGATCGCCACCGCAAGCGAGGAATTCTTGGTCAGGTTGAGATACTGGTTGGTCAGCGGCGGAATGATCACGCGCATGGCCTGCGGAATGACGACCAGCCGCAACGCCGGCCCCGGCCGCAGGCCGAGCGAATAGGCCGCCTCGGTCTGGCCGTGCGACACCGCCATGATGCCGGCGCGCACCGCCTCGGCGATGAAGGCGGCGGTATAGATGACAAGGCCGAACAGCAGCGCGACAAATTCGGGCAGCACCTCGATCCCGCCACGGATGTTGAAACGCCCGCGGTCGGGATAGACGAATTCGAGCGGCGATCCGGCGGCGAAGAAGGCAACGACCGGCAGGCCGACAACGAGCGCCAGCGCCACCATCAGCACCGGCGCCTGCGCGCCGGTGCGCTGCTGCCGCCGGCGCGCCCAGATACGATAGGCGACCGCGCCACAAATCCCGGCCACGAACGCCAGCGCAACGGCGTCGAAGCCCGGCTCGGCCACAGGCTGCGGCAGGAACAGGCCGCGATTGTTCAGAAAGCCGCCGCCGGGAATGAGGATGCTGTCGCGCAATTCCGGCAGCGCCTTGAGCACGGCGTTGTACCAGAACAGCAATTGCAGCAGAATCGGCAGATTGCGGATGAGTTCGACATAACCGGCGGCCAGCCGCGACACCAGAAAATTGCGCGACAGCCGCATGATCCCGATCATGAATCCGAGAATGGTGGCAAACACGATGCCGAACGCGGCGACCAGCAGTGTGTTGAGCAGGCCGACCCAGAACGCGCGCCCATAAGTCGACGTGGTCGAATACTCGATCAGCGTCTGGCTGATGTCGAAGCCGGCGGTGGCGTTCCAGAATCCGAAGCCGGATGCGATGCGCGCCCTGGCGAGATTGTCGATGGCGTTGTCGACCGCGCCCCAGACCAGGAACAGGATGACCGCGCACAGCACCACCTGATAGGCGATGCTGCGCACGCGCGGATCGTTGAGCGGCGAAACCCTGGGCGGCCGGTGGTCGCCAACGGCACTCATCCCGCCTCCCTTGCCGCCCGCTTGCGGTCGCTCTCAGCCTGTCGCGGCACCGGTTTGGCCGGGCGCACGGTCGACGCGCCCGGCCAGCTTGCCCCGGTTAGCGGATCGGCGGCGCGTATTGCAGGCCGCCCTTGGTCCAGAGCGCATTGAGGCCGCGCGAGATCTTCAGCGCAGACGCCTGGCCGACATTCTTCTCGAAGATTTCGCCGTAATTGCCGAGGTGCTTGATGATGCGATAGGCCCAGTCATTGGTCAGGCCGAGCGCCTCGCCATGCTTTCCTTCCGAGCCAAGCAGGCGCTTGATTTCCGGATTGTCCGACTTGACCATCTCGTCGACATTGGCCTTGGTGACGTTCAGTTCCTCGGCGATCACCATCGCATAGTGGGTCCACTTGACGATGTCGAACCACTGATCGTCGCCGTGGCGCGCGGACGGGCCGAGCGGCTCCTTGGAGATGATTTCCGGCAGCACGATATGGTCGTCCGGCTTCACCGTGCGCAGGCGCTCGGCATAAAGCCCCGAGGCGTCGGTCGTGTAGGCGTCGCAGCGGCCGGCGTCATAGGCCTTCACCGCCTCGTTGGCGCTCGCGAACGTGACGGTCTTGAGCTTCATCTTGTTGGCGCGGAAATAGTCGGCAAGGTTCAGCTCGGTGGTCGTGCCCTGCTGCACGCAGATCGCCGCGTCGTTGAGCTCGAGCGCGGAATTGACCTTGAGCGCCTTGCGCACCATGAAGCCCTGGCCGTCATAATAATTGACGCCGGTGAAATTCAGGCCGAGCTGCGTGTCGCGCGAGCTGGTCCAGGTCGTGTTGCGGGCGAGCACGTCCACGTCGCCGGATTGCAGCGCCGTGAAACGATCCTTCGCCGTCAGCGGAACGAACTTGATCTTGGCCGGATCGTTGAAGATCGCCGCCGCCAGCGCGCGGCAGAAATCGACGTCGAGACCGGTCCAGGCGCCCTGGGCATCGGGCAGGCCGAAGCCGGCCAGGGTTCCGTTGGCGCCGCAATGCAATACGCCGCGGCTCTTGACCGTGTTCAGGGTCTGCGCGGACGCCGCAGTCGCCGCAAACGCCGCGGCCGCGGCAACGATGGTTAGTGCGAAGACGCGCTTCATGATTACGGAATCCCCCATGGTTGTTCTGCCTGAATTCATTCGGATGCGACCGGGATGCGACGCCGCCGCCCGGCCGACCCCAGGCACAAAGCCCGGCCGGTCGTCCTGGCCTGCGGCCGTCGCCTCAATCCCCTCCCCGTCCGCAACGGAGGGGCATCTCAGACCTATCGGAATGACAGGTCAAGGGGTTGACGGTCGCAGCCCGGGGCGTGGTAATGCCCGCGCGCGGCACCCGGCAGGCGACCAGAACCGGCACGGACAACGAACGCAAATGGCGAAGGCAAAAGACGGCGCGGACAACGGCAACCTGCAGCCCGACACGCGCCTGGTGGTGGCCGGCCGTGACCGCGCGGAATTCCATGGTTTCGTCAACCCGCCCGTTTATCACGCCTCCACCGTGCTTTATCCGAACGCCGCCGATCTCGTCGCCCATCGCGGCCGCTATCAATACGGGCGGCGCGGCACGCCGACATCGGAAGCGCTCCAAGACGCCATTCGCGCCATCGAAGGCCCGCTGTGCGCCGGGGTTTCGCTGCTGCCGTCGGGCGCCGCCGCAATTTCGACCGCGCTGCTGTCGGTTGTGGCAGCGGGCGACCATATTCTGATCACCGACAGCGCCTATCGCCCGACCCGGGTTTTCGCCGACACCATCCTGTCCCGGCTCGGGGTCGAGACCACCTATTACGATCCGCTCATCGGCGCGGGCATCGACCGCCTGATGCGGGCGAACACGCGCGCGGTCTTTGTCGAGGCGCCGGGTTCGCAGTCGTTTGAAATGCAGGATGTGCCGGCGATCGCGCGGGCCGCGCACGCCCGCGGCGCGGTCGTGCTGATGGACAATACCTGGGCGACGTCGCTGTACTTCAACGCCTTCGCGCACGGCGTCGACCTGTCGATCCAGGCCGGCACCAAATATATCGGCGGCCATTCCGACATCATGTTCGGCACGGTTTCGGCGAACGCCGCCACCTGGCCGAAGCTGAAGGAGACGGTCGGCACGTTCGGCCTGTGCGCGGGGCCCGACGACATCTATCTCGCGCTGCGCGGGCTGCGCACGATGGCGGTGCGGCTCGAACGCCACCAGCGTTCGGGGCTCGCGGTCGCGCGCTGGCTGCAGCAGCGGCCGGAAGTGTTGCGGGTGCTGCATCCCGCGCTCGAATGCGATCCCGGTCACGCGATCTGGCGGCGCGATTTCACCGGCGCCTGCGGACTGTTCAGCGTGATCCTCAAGCCCTGCCCGGAAAAGGCCGTGCATGCGCTGCTCGACGCGCTCGAACTGTTCGGGCTCGGCTATTCCTGGGGCGGCTATGAAAGCCTCGTGATCCTCTTCGACTGCGCGCCGTACCGGACCGCGACGACCTGGGCGCCGGGCGGGCCGGCGCTGCGCTTGCATGTCGGGCTGGAAGACGTCGGCGACCTTATTTCCGACCTCGAACGGGGCTTCGCCGCCTGCGCGCGGGCGCTTTGACCAACCGGCTGCGCTCGTTGAGCACGAAATACACGTTGCGCAGATAGACGAAGACGCCGAAGCCCTGCCCGAGCACGAATACCGGATCCTTGCGGTAGAGCGCGTAGATCAGGAGCAGCGCCCCGCCGCCGATCGACAGCAGCCAGAAAGCGAGCGGCACCACGCTGCGCCCGGCGCGTTCGGAGGCGATCCACTGGACGACAAAACGCGCGGTGAACAGGATTTGCGCAGCAACGCCGAGCAGGACCCACCAGTCGAGATTGCGCACGAATATCTCGTGCAAATAGTCGCCGATCGCCTGCGCGATATCAACCAGCATGGCGCTTCACCTCCGACACGTTCGGGACGCTCCGGCGCCGGCGGATCAGCCACCAGACGCCGACGAGGTCGAGAATGCCGACCCACAGGCGATCCCACAGTCCGTAATTCGACACCCCATGCCGGCGCGCGCGGTCGACCACGTTGACATAGGCAACCTCGTAGCCTTCGCGCCGCACCAGTGCGGGCAGGAAGCGGTGCAGGCCGTCGAAATACGGCAGCCGCAGGAACAGATCACGGCGGAACGCCTTCAGCCCGCAGCCGGTGTCGCGCGTGCCGTCGCGCAGGATCGCGCCGCGCACGCCGTTGGCGACGCGCGATTGCAGGCGCTTGAAGCCGCTCGCCTGGCGCCCCACCCGCTGGCCCGCGACCAGGCCGATGCGCTCGCCGGCGCCGAGCGCGTCGAACAGGCGCGGAATGAATGCCGGATCGTTCTGGCCGTCGCCGTCGAGCGTTGCCACCCTGGGCGCGCGCGCCGCCAGCACCCCCGAGGTCACCGCCGCCGATTGCCCGCACGAGCGTTCGTGGCGGAGCGCGCGCAGGAAATCGTGCGCCTGCATCAGCGAAGCAAGCTCGGCGGGCGTGGCGTCGCTTGAGCCGTCATCGACATAGATGATTTCAAAATCACGGCCGGCGAGCGCGCCGGCAATCTCGGCGACGAGCGGCGCGATATTGCCGGCTTCGTTGCGCACCGGCACGACGACGGAGAAGTCAGGCATGCGTCGCTCTTAGTGTTTCTCGAAAATGTGGCGTTCGAGGCTTGCCAGCCGCCGCAACGACGGGCCCGGCTTCGGCACGACGCGTCCGCCGGCGTCGTAGTGGAATACGAGTCCGCGCGCCGCATAGGCGTTGCGCACGAGATAGGCTCCGCACGCCCCGATCAGCGCGCCGACAATCACGTCGCTTGTGAAGTGCGCGATGACCACGACGCGGCTCAAGCCGATGCTGAGGGCATAGACGAGCAGGAGCGGAATCGCGCGCGGCCACATCGCCCCGGCCGCGACGAGCACGGAAAACACCGTCACCGCATGGCCCGAGGGCAGGCCGGAAAATCCGTGGCCGCCGCCGAACGGCGAGAACAGGAAGGCATCGGGAACCGCCGGCGTGAGCGGGCGGGCGCGGCCGATCAGGTATTTGATCAGCGTCGCGAACAGGCCGGGCGCCGCCACCGCCATGAACAGGAACTGGACGCGGACCGCAACCGCCGCCAGCACGCGGTGCTGGAAGGCGGGCAGATGCATCGCGCCGACGGCCGCGCAGACCAGCAGCAGCACGCCAAGCGGCCACAGCACGTAGCTGGACCGCCCGAAATCCGTCCAGCGGTTGATCGCGATCACGAACCAGTCCGGCAAAGATTTCGCCCAGCCGACCGCCGGGATATCGACGACAAGCGCGCTCATGTAGGCGAGCGCAAGCGCAAACAGCGCGCAGGCCAGCCATTGCTCGCGCTCGACCGCGCTCAGG
>WBUW01000110.1 GCA_008933495.1 Pseudorhodoplanes sp. | reverse complement strand
CATCGTGGGTCGAAAGCGCGACCTGCACCGTCCTGTAGACGTTCGACCATTCGGGATGATGGTCGAGCTTCTCGGCGAGGAGCGCCACCCGCGTCATGAAGCCGAACGCGGCATTGAAATCCCTGAATACGAAGGTCTTGGCGATGGCGTCGCGGCCTTCCACCTCCGACCAGCCGGACAGCGTCGCAAGCGCCGCCTGGCGGGCCGGTCCGGTCAGTTTCTGCGACCTGGCGCATGTCATACCCGGAAAATCCCGTCGCGAGCCCGGTTTGCGGCCGGCCCGGCTGTGGCGCGTTGCCGGGCCGACAACACCCTCGTAAAGCATCACAGCCGATATTACTTTCCAAGACAATCGGCATGCGCCTGGAACGCCGGCCAGGGCGCGGGCTTAAAGCCGATGCCGGCATCATAGCGGACTCCGGACGGCGAGGGACTTCATGGGCTGGTCACTGAAATTCGGGTCGATCGCAGGCACCGCCATCCGCATCCACATCACCTTCATTCTGTTCCTCGTCTGGATATTCGGCGCGAGCTATGCCTCCGGCGGCGCCGACGTGGCCTGGAGCACGCTCTTGTTCCTGGTCCTGCTCTTTTCCTGCGTGCTGGCGCATGAATTCGGCCACATCTTCACGGCCCGCGCCTTCGGCGTTGCCACCCCCGACGTTACGCTGCTGCCGATCGGCGGCGTCGCGCGCCTGGAGCGCATCCCGGAAAAACCCAACGAGGAATTCCTGATCGCGATCGCGGGCCCGTTGGTCAATGTCGCCATCGCCGCAATTCTGATCGCGGTGGCCGGCGCCAATCTGCGCACCGGATCGCTCGCCGCGCTCGACAATACCAAGATTTCGATGATCGACCGGCTTGCGGCCGTGAACCTGTTTCTGGCGCTGTTCAACATGATCCCCGCCTTCCCGATGGATGGCGGCCGCGTGCTGCGCGCGCTGCTCGGCATCAGGCTCGGCTTTGTACGCGCCACCGAAATCGCCGCCTTTGTCGGACAAGGTTTTGCATTCCTTCTCGGGTTTATCGGCCTGTTCTTCAATCCGATCCTGATCTTCATCGCGATCTTCGTCTATCTCGCCGCCGCCGCGGAGGCGCACATGGTGGCGCTGCGCGCGGTCGCGCGCGGCATGCCGGTGGCGTCCGCGGCGATGACCCAGATCGCGACGCTTACCCCCGACGACCCGATCGAGCAGGCGGTGCAAACACTGCTGCAGACCAGCCAGAGCGAATTTCCCGTCCTCGACGGCATGGACAAACCGGTCGGCCTGCTCGGCCGCGCCGACATCATCCGCGCCTTGAAAGAATTCGGGCCGGACGCGCGCGTCGGCCAGGTCATGGGAACCGATCTGCCAAGCATCAACCGGCGCTGCCCGCTCGATGACGCCGTGCGCGTGCTGCAGGAAAAAGCCGCCCCCGCCGTCGTCGTGATCGAGAATGACGGCCGCTTCGCCGGCCTGATCACGACCGAGACCATCGGCGAGCTGCTGATGGTGCGCGATGCCCTGCCCAAAGGCGCGCGGCTCGGCAATCTGAGCCGGCCGGCAAACGTGCAGGGATAAAACCGGCTCGCACGCTTGGTGACGCCGGGCCGAAGTCGTTTGCCAACAACGCGCCTGACCACCGGACGAAGTCGCGGCGCCAGACCTGCAAATGGCAACGCGGCGCACGGTGCGCATCGGTGCCGGCCCGGAAGCGCCGGCATTGTCGTGGTTGAGCCGGCGCGGTCGCGGCGGCCGACCGAAATGCGGCGCAATCGGCCGCATCGCCGGAGGAATCGCTTTGCCCCGTGTCGACGCGCCAGCCGCATGCAGTCGCCGATTGCGTTACGGCCCGGGCTGACTATATTGCACCGCAAATAGCCGCGGGCCTTTTGGCCCGCGCTTGGCTTTCCGGAACCAGAACATGAAGCTTCGCAATGTCGCGATCATCGCGCACGTCGACCATGGCAAAACCACCCTGGTCGACCGTCTGCTGCAGCAATCGGGCGCGTTCCGCGAAAACCAGCGCGTGCAGGAGCGCGCGATGGATTCCAACGACCTGGAGCGCGAGCGCGGCATTACCATCCTGGCCAAGGTGACCTCGGTCGTCTGGCAGGATAGCCGCATCAACATCGTCGATACGCCCGGCCATGCCGATTTCGGCGGCGAGGTCGAGCGCATCCTGCACATGGTCGACGGCGCGATCGTTCTGGTCGACGCCGCCGAAGGTCCGCTGCCGCAAACCAAGTTCGTGGTGTCGAAAGCGCTCAAGATGGGCCTGCGCCCGATCGTGGCGATCAACAAGGTCGACCGCCCCGACGCGCGGCCGGGCCAGGTCGTCAACGAGGTGTTCGATCTGTTCGCGGCGCTTGACGCCAGCGACGAGCAGCTTGATTTTCCGATCCTGTACGGTTCCGCCAAGGAAGGCTGGATGGCCGGACGCGAGGACGGCCCGAAAGACCGCGGCATGGCGCCGCTGTTCGACCTCATCCTGCGGCACGTCGCCCCGCCGACGGTCGAGCCGGGACCGTTCCGGATGCTCGGAACGATCCTCGAAGCCAATCCCTATCTCGGGCGCATCGTGACCGGCCGCATCATCTCCGGCTCGATCAAGCCGAACATGGCCGCCAAGGTGCTCGGCCGCGACGGCAAGCTGATCGAGCAGGGCCGCGTCTCGAAGGTGCTCGCCTTCCGCGGCCTCGAACGCATGCCGGTCGAGGAAGCCGAAGCCGGCGACATCGTCGCCATTGCCGGCCTGCCGCAGGCGACCGTTGCGCACACGATTTGCGCACCGGAAGTCGAAACCCCGCTGCCGGCGCAGCCGATCGATCCACCCACGCTTGCGATGACGTTCCGCGTCAACGATTCACCGCTGGCCGGCACCGAGGGCGACAAGGTGACAAGCCGCATGATCCGCGACCGCCTGCTGCGCGAGGCCGAGGGCAACATCGCCTTGCGCGTCACCGAATCGGCCGAGAAGGATTCGATGGAAGTCGCCGGCCGCGGCGAGTTGCAGCTCGGCATCCTGATCGAAACCATGCGCCGCGAAGGCTTCGAGCTGTCGGTGTCGCGGCCGAAGGTTCTGTTCCGGCGCGACGAGAGCGGCGAACTGCTGGAGCCGATCGAAGAGGTGGTCATCGACGTTGACGAGGAGCATTCCGGCATCGTCGTGCAGAAAATGTCGGAGCGAAAGGCCGACCTGATCGAGATGCGCCCGTCCGGCGGCGGGCGCCAGCGCCTCGTCTTCCATGCGCCGACGCGCGGGCTGATCGGCTACCAGGGCGAATTGTTGACCGATACGCGCGGCACCGCCGTGATGAACCGCCTTTTCCACGGCTATGCGCCGTACAAGGGTGAGGTGCAGGGCCGGCGCAATGGCGTGCTGATCTCGACCGAGGCCGGCGAGGCGGTCGGCTATGCGCTGTGGAACCTGGAAGATCGCGGGCCGATGATGATCGAGCCGGGCTGGAAGGTCTATCAGGGCATGATCGTCGGCGAGCACACCCGCGACAACGATCTCGAAGTCAACGTGCTCAAGGGCAAGAAGCTCACCAACATCCGCACCACCTCGAAGGACGAGGCCGTACGCCTGACCCCGCCGATCCGCATGACGCTGGAAAAGGCGCTCGCCTATATCGCCGACGACGAACTGGTCGAGGTCACGCCGAAATCGATCCGCCTGCGCAAGAAGCTGCTCGATCCGAACGAGCGCAAGAAGGAAGAGCGGCGCAAGGAAGCCGAGACGGTCTGACGTTCAGCGCCCTTTCAGAAACGCTTCCACCAGCGGACCCCAGATCGCCACGCCTTGGCGCGCGCCGAAGAGCGAATGCCCATCGCTCCCGAAGGCCGGCAACAGGTGGAATTCGATCCTGCCGCCGGCGGTGCGATAGGCCTCGTTCAGCGCCTGGGCAATGCGCGGTGAGAAAAAGCTGTCGTTTTCGGTATAGATCGACAGCACCGGAATGCGCGCGCGCGCGCCATAATGGCGCGCCGCCTCGATCAGCCGCTCCGGCAGACAATTGTTGTTGGGCCGGCCCGCGACCTGGCCGCCCCGGCCGCCGGCAAAGTTGACGATCGCCTTCACGTCCGGCGGGTTGCGGCTTGCGAGCGCAAGCGCGCCCCATCCGCCCGCCGACTGGCCGACGACGACGATCCCGGTCTTATTCACAAACGGCTGACGGGCAAAAAAACGAATCGCGGCTTCGATGCTGCCGGCGGTCGCCAGGCCCGCGCGCCGGTAATCGGCGTCATCGCAGCCGCCCGTCCGCGAATTGGTCTCGAAATAGGGCCCGGCGGTGTCGCCATGGCCCGGCCGCTGCGGCAGCGCTACCGCATATCCGCGCGCGACGAACCATTCGGAGGCGGCAAGAAATTCCGCGTGGCGCAGTTTTGCGCGCAGCGCGGCGCTCTGGACCGTGCCGTGGTTGACGATGACGAGCGGAAACGGCCCCGCGCCCGGTGGCCGGAATAAAAGCGTGCGCATCAGCACCGAACTGTCCTGAGATGGGACAAGCCAGAGCTGCCGGCGCATCGGGGATTGTTCGGGACCCTGCGGGCCGGGTCGTGATTGCGCCAAAACCGCGTCGGGAGCGAGCCATTCGAGCGCCAGAGCGAGCAGAACGGCGTATCGATGCGGCCGGCGTCGCGAATTCGAACCGTTCGAGACTGTTTCTTTCGGGCAACGCATCGCCTCAATCCGGGGGGTAATCCACAACCGTTAACCGATCTTTAACGGTAGGACTTGAAGCGCGACTCAGCCCTTGCTCAAATATTCGCATGAGCACCGTCCTCATCGAGATTCGCCGCGCAAAGCCTGCCGATGCCGCCGCCGTCGCCGACACGCACGACGCGGCCTGGCGCACAGCCTATCAGGGAATCATCCCGGGCGCGGAACTCGAGCGGTTGATCGCCCGCCGCGGCCCGGACTGGTGGGATTCGGCGATCCGCAAGGGCAGCCGCATCGCGCTGATGCAATTCGGCGAGACCATTGCCGGATATGCCAATTACGGCCGCAACCGTGCGCGCAGCCTCTATTACGACGGCGAAATCTACGAGCTTTATTTCAAGCCGGAATTCCAGGGGCTGGGCTTCGGCCGCCGCCTGTTCTCGACGGCGCGCAAGGACCTGGCGCAAAGCGGGTTGAAGAGCCTCGTCGTGTGGGCCTTGTCCGACAACGAACCGGCGGTCGAATTCTATCGCGCGCTCGGCGGACGCGCCGTCGCTCGCTCGTCCGAGCGCTTCGGCAACCGCGTGCTCGACAAGGTCGCGTTCGCCTGGAATTCCTGAGCGGCCGGCCGTTCAGTTCTTCGCAATCCCCGGCGCTTCATCAAACGGCTTTGCGCGGCCGCAGCGGAAATCGCGCGCGCGCGTGTCGGCGATCTTGCGCGCCGTTGCGTTGGCGTCGACGCGGCGCGCGTCGACATAGCCGACATGGCAGACGCCGCCAGGATTGAGCCGCGTAACCACCAGGACCTGCCCGGTCGAGCGGCCATCGTCGCGCTCGGCATCTTGCGGCGTGCGCACCGCCCAACGCAGGATCGTTGCAAACGGGCGCACCTTTCCGTCCGGCGCCGTCGCGCTGCGCCATTCAATGGTGCCGCGATAGACGCTGTTGAAAGCCGGGAACGATTCGGATGCGGCCGGTTCGCCCAGCGCCTGGCGCGCATTCGCGCCGAAACTGACGCTCATGCGCTGGTCGCCGGCCGACAGGAACACAAGCACGCCGCCATGGCCCGGGCAGCGCCAGGAGCCGTAATCCTCGACATCGCGTCCGCGCGTGTGCCTGCAGTTCTTGTCGGCATCGAAGCTTGAATAAGCGCTGACGATTTCGCCGGCGCCCGCCCCCGAACATGCAAGCGCAAAGACGGCCACGACGGCGCAGGTCGACAGGCCGGAACGAGCCATGACGGGTCCCCGTAATACCGCTTTGCGCGATTGGTCGCCGGAACGCCGCGGCGGGTTCATAAATCCGGTGCCGCGACGCCCAGCGCAGCGCAGGCAGCGCGCAACGTATTGAGGATCACACAGGCGATCGTCATCGGACCGACGCCGCCAGGCACCGGCGTGATCGCGCCCGCGACCTGCCTGGCCTCGGCAAAGGCGACATCGCCGACCAACCGGGTCTTGCCGGCTTCGCCCGCAACGCGGTTGATGCCGACATCGATGACCGTGGCGCCGGGCTTGATCCAGCCGCCGCGCACCATTTCCGGACGCCCGACCGCCGCAAACAGAAGATCGGCGCGCCGGCACACGGCCGGCAAATCGCGGGTCCTCGAATGCGCAATCGTCACCGTGCAGTTTTCGGCGAGCAGCAATTGCGCGAGCGGCTTGCCCACGATGTTGGAGCGCCCGATGACCACAGCCTCCATGCCGGCCAGTGCGGGATGCGCCGCCTTGGCGAGCCGTACGCAGCCGAGCGGCGTGCACGGCACGAGCGCCGGCAATCCGGTCGCCAGGCGGCCGGCATTGACCGGATGGAAGCCGTCGACGTCCTTGCCGGGATCGATGGTGTTGAGCACGCGCGTGGCGTCGATCGGGGGCGGCAGCGGGAGCTGAACCAGGATGCCATGCACGGCGGGATCGGCATTCAGCCGTCCGACCAGCGCGATCAGTTCGGCCTCCGGCGTTTCTGCCGCAAGCTTGTGATCAAAGGAGCGCATGCCGGCATCGACCACCGCTTTCGACTTGGTACGGACATAGACCTCGCTCGCCGGATCGTTGCCGACCAGAACCACCGCAAGCCCCGGCACAATGCCGGTCGTGCGCGTCAGCGCCGCCGCAGCGTCGGCGATCTTTGCGCGCAAATCCTGCGCCATGGCTTTGCCGTCGATGATGCGCGCCGCCATATATTTCCAGCCCTCCGCGGAATCCGCACCTGGCGCGCCGTCACGTCCGGTTGCAGGCGGCGGCACGCCGCATGACGGGAACGCCCGGCCATTCCACCGCGACCGTGTTAGTCGTTACCGGCAAGCTTCTCAAGCTTTGCCGACAACAAGACGGCGTCGCCCTCGATTGCGATCCGCTTGATGCGCGCGGTGGTGCCGGCCGCAATGACGACCGCGCGGGTGGGCAGGCCGAGCGACCGCGCGAGCAATCGGACGAGCGCCGCATTGGCTTCGCCCTCGCTCGGCGCCGCGCGCACGCGGACTTTCAGCACCGCGCGTCCGTCGGCCAGCGCTTCGATCCCGTCGATGGCATCCCGCCCGCCTTTGGGCGTCAGCCGCACGGCGAGCGAGAGGCCGTGCGCGGATGCGCTCCATGGGCGGGCGCCCATGCGCGCCGCCTAGATCAGCAGTTTCGCGATATTGGGAAGGATGACGCTCTGGATGAAGATGATGATCAGGATCACGATCACCGGCGAGATATCGATGCCGCCGAGATTGGGAAGCAGCGCGCGAATGGGCGCGAGGACCGGCTCGGTGATGCGGTACAGAAATTCCGACAGCATCCGCACGAACTGATTGTACGGATTGACGACATTGAATGCGACCAGCCAGCTCAGGATTGCGGCGGCGATCAGGATATAGATGTAGAGCGTGAGCAGATAGGAAACGAACGCCAGCAATTCAATCATGGCTTTAGCCTATCGGTGAATCCGGGAATCGGACGATAATCCATACAAGCCGTCCGGCGTGACGCAATCAACAGAAATGCCGCGGCATGCCGGCGCAGCGCCTCGCTTGACACCTCGGGGACCGGCGCCTAAATGGCCGCATCCAAGGGCTTTGCGCAAAGGCCGGTTTCCGCCGCCGGGCGGCGGCCGGAAGATGCCACGTCTGGGGCCGTAGCTCAGTTGGGAGAGCGCCTCGTTCGCAATGAGGAGGTCAGGGGTTCAAATCCCCTCGGCTCCACCAGACCTCCCGGACCGGCCGCCCGGGCGCCATACCGCCGGGCCGCATGACACCACCCGCCACCCCCGATGGATTGACCGGACAACGGCCGTTCGTGCTGTTCCTGCTGGCGCGGATTTTCGCCACCACCGCGCTGCAGATGCTGGCCGTCTCGGTCGGCTGGCAGGTCTATCAACTGACCGGCAGCGCGTTCGATCTCGGCCTCGTCGGGCTCGCGCAGTTCGTACCGGCCGTCCTGTTCGCCCTGATCGCCGGCCATGCGGCCGACCGCTATCACCGCGGCCGCATCGTGCGCTCGGCCCAGGCGCTGGCCGCCGCCGTCGCCGCCGGCCTGGCCGCCGGAACCGCGGGCGCATGGATCACCCGCGACACGATCCTCGTCCTCGTCTTCGCTCTGGGCATTGCGCGCGCCTTCGAGCTGCCGACCATGCTGGCGCTGCTGCCGGTGCCAGC
>WBUW01000109.1 GCA_008933495.1 Pseudorhodoplanes sp. | reverse complement strand
CCGCACTGTCATTGCCGGGCTTGACCCGGCAATCCATCATCTTGAGACGACTCTTCTTTTTTGCGACGGATGCGCGGGTCAGGCTCGCGCGTGACCGGTCGGAAATTGGCGCCGGTGGTATCAGTCGCTGTGCTGGCCGGGCGGCCGGAACAGGTAGACCAGGAACCAGACCGGCAGGATCACGAGCGAACCGAGCAGCAGATTGGGCAGCGCCCAGTCGATCGCCGTGCGGCCCAGTTCGGTGACGCGTTCGGGCGTCATCCCGAATTCGCGGATCAGGTGCTCGGCGGTAATCCCGAAATGCGCGAGAATGGTGCCGACGATCAGCGAGGCGACCGCGATTTTCACCAGGGTCCGCACCATGTGGGGAAGCATCGGGAGTCCCGTCCGTCGCCGCTGATTCGTTTGCGGAATCATAGTCGATCGGGGCGGCGCGGACACGCGCCGGCGTGCGGCGGTTGCGGCGGCTAAAGCCGGACGGCTTTTCCTCGCCTCGTCATCCCGCTTTAGCTCTTTGTTTGAGCATGATCTTTTCCGAAAACCGCTGCTCACTTTTCCGGATCATGCCTATTCGGCCGGCTTTTCGGTGCCGGGAATGGAGGTGCCGTCCTTGGCGCCGGTCAGGCGCTCGATCGCGGAGCGGACGGCCTCGCGCGCGCGCCGGTCGCGCACCGCGTCGAGCAGGGGCGCGGCCGCTCCGGATCGCCGGATCAGGATTTCCGGATCGGGCAGCATGATCGGATCGTCCCACGGGCCCTGCACCACGAACGGCAATTCGAACGGCGCGCGACCGTCGGTGGTGGAGGCGGTAACGAGGCTGGCCGTGCCCTTGAGATCGAGATCGCGGGCGGGAATGGAGGCCGAGCCGGCAAGCGCAAGCCGCACCGCCGGGCCCTGCAGCGTCATCTCCTCGACCGTCGCGGTGCCCGCCGCGATGCGGATTTTGGCGGCGAGCAATTCAAACGGCGTGCGCCCGCTGCGGAATTCGCTGCCGCCCGACAGCGGCCGCCGCTCCAGGCGGCGCAGCAATTGCTCGACATTCAGGCCGGTCAGCGCGCCCTTGCGCCCGGCCAGCGTGGCGGTGCCGTCGAGCGTGCGCGTGAGCGCAAGCACGTTTTCGCCGCCGCCCTCGATCGCGAAGGCGAGGTCGCCTTTGCCTTCCAGCCGGCGGATCCCGAACAGGTCGCCCATGCAGGCTTCGAGATCGATGTCACTGAAATGCAGTTGCGACTGGAAGTCGCCGCCCTTGGCGGCGGCCGCCAGCGTCAGCGATCCCTTGATGACGCCGCCATAGGCCCGCGACTCGCCGACGGTGACGACAAGCTTGCCGGATCTCAGGTTGGCGGCGACCGCGGTGCGGCCGAGCTTGGCGCCCGACAGCATGATCTTGGCGGCCGACAGGCGCAGGTCGAGATCGAAACTGTTGAGGCCGTCGAGCGCGATCGGCACCCGGTTCCATTCGCGCTGGTTGGCCGCGAGCAGGCGGACTGCGGAAATATAGGACGACAGGTCGAGCGTCTCGGCCGCGAGCGTGCCCTGCAGGGTCTGGCGGCCGTCGGTCGCAAAGGTCAGCACGCCCTCGGCGGTGTTGCCGTCGAGCTCCAGGCTGACGCCGGTGAGCGCGATGGTGCCGCCGACAATGTTGGTCTTGCCGGTAATCGAGAAGCTTTCGAACCCGCCGCCCGGCAGCGGTCTCTGGCCCGCCCAGATCAGCGCCTTGCGCAGCGAGGGGCTGTCGGCGGCCATCGCGCCCTCGACCTTCAAGGTCGGGCGCAGGCTCAAGGCGCCGTCGAAGGAGAATTTCGCCGGCGCCCCGCCGACCTTGATTTTCAGGCCCGAGCGCTGCCCGAGCAGCAGCGCGCCGAAGTCGCCGAACGCGACGCTCAGGTCGAGCTTTTCGCCGCGCCAGGCGAGCGAGCCGGTGGCGGCAAAGCTCTTGGAAATGGCCGGCCAGGCGAGCGAGATATTGACGTCGCTCAGCCGCTCGAGGAGGCCGCGGCGGTTGTCGCGGATGATCACCGTGCCGTCGTCGATCCGGATTTCCGAAAACGACATGCCGCGTTCGCGCCGGCTCGCCTCCGGGCGGTGGGCGCGGGTGAGCGCGGCGATCAGCGGCGCCCAGTTCGAACCGCCATCCTCCCGCAACGCGAGCGTGATGCGCGGCCCCTCGAGCGCGACATCGGCGACCTCGATGCGGCCGGTCAGGAGCGGGAAGAAGCGCAGCTTCACCGTCAGGCGGTCGGCGATCAGCGGCGGCTGGCCGGCGCCGGAATCGCCCAGCACCACGTCGGAAAAGCTCACCTTGCCGTAGGGAAAGAGCGAGACCGAGACCGCCCCGTTGAGCACCGGGTCAAGCCCGGTCACCGCGCGGATGTCGGCCTTCACCGTCTCGCGCACCTGGTCGGCCGGTACCAGAAAGGATACCACGCCGAGCGCCCCGAAGATCGCAACGATCAGGGCGACAACGGCATATCCCAGGCGTCTGAAGCCGGTGGCTGCGGACAAGTCGATGGTTCCGATTTCGCGATGGATCGGACCGGATTATACCGGCCGCCTGAATGCGGGTGCAACCTTGGGGGCGCTCTGTGACGCTTTCGTGGCCGCCGATTGCGCCGGCCGCGCTTGTATTTTGCCGGGACCGGAAACGGCCGGCTAGGATGGCCGCATGGAAATGGGGGGACCGCCGATGCCAGATTTGCCGCTATGGATGCCGGGGCCGGAACGCGTGGCCGCCTCCCAGCTCATGGCCTTCATGCAACAGGCGAACCGCCGGCATGAGCTCGCCCTGGAGAGCTATGCGGACCTCCACCTCTGGTCGATTACGCAGCCGGGCGCCTTCTGGAATCTGCTGTGGGATTTCTGCGGCGTCGTGGGCGAAAAGGGCGCGCGCCTGACCGCGGGCGAGGCCATGCCGGGGGCGGCCTTCTTTCCCGACGCGCGCATCAACTTTGCCGAGAATCTGCTCGCCCGGCCCGGCCGCGGCGACGCCATCGTGTTCCGCGGCGAGGACAAGGCGGCCGGCCGCCTGACCTGGGATCAATTGCAGGCCGCAGTCTCCCGCTTGCAGCAGGCCCTGCGCGCGGCCGGCGTCGGCAGGGGCGATCGCGTCGCCGCCATGCTGCCGAACCTGCCGGAAAGCATCGCGCTCATGCTGGCGGTGACTTCGCTCGGGGCGATCTGGTCGCCCTGCTCGCCCGATTTCGGCGAGCGCGGCGTGCTCGACCGTTTCGGCCAGATCGAGCCGAAACTGTTCCTTGCGGTCGACGGCTATTGGTACAACGGCAAGCGCATCGCGCTCGCCGACAAGCTCAAGGCCATCGCCCCGCAGCTTCCCTCCGCGCGGCAGGTCGTGATCGTGCCCTATCTCGGCGAGGCCGAGGCGGTTGCGCGCGCGGTGCCGCGCGCCGTCACGCTCGATGCCTTCACCAAGGGCCACGCGCCCGCACCGCTGACCTTCGAGCGGCTGGCGTTCAACCATCCGCTCTATATCCTGTACTCGTCGGGCACGACCGGCGTGCCCAAATGCATCGTGCACGGGGCCGGCGGCACCCTGCTCCAGCACCTGAAAGAGCACCGCCTGCAATGCGACATCCGCGCCGGCGACCGCTTCTTCTATTTCACCACGCTCGGCTGGATGATGTGGAACTGGCTCGCCTCCGGCATCGCCTCCGGCGCCACGCTCGTTCTTTACGACGGCTCGCCGTTCGCGCCCGACCCCAACGTGCTGTTCGACTATGCGCGCGACGAGAAGATCACGCTGTTCGGCACCTCGGCGAAATATATCGATGCCTGCAAGAAGGTCGGCCTCGCCCCGATCCGCACCCACGATCTGCCGGCGCTGCGGCTGATGACCTCGACCGGCTCGCCGCTTGCCGCCGAAAGCTTCGATTACGTCTACGAGGCGATCAAAAAGGATCTGCATCTCGCCTCGATTTCCGGCGGCACCGACATCGTGTCGTGCTTTGTCGGCGGTGAGCCGACCGCGCCGGTCTGGCGCGGCGAAATCCAGGCCGCCGGGCTCGGCATGGCGGTCGATGTGTGGTCGGAGGACGGCCGGCCGGTGCGCCAGCAGAAGGGCGAGCTCGTCTGCACCAGGCCGTTCCCGTCGATGCCGGTGATGTTCTGGAACGATCCCGGCGGCCGGAAATATCGCGCCGCCTATTTCGAGCGCTTCCCGGGCGTGTGGTGCCACGGCGACTTCGCCGAATGGACCGCGCACGGCGGCATGATCATCCACGGCCGCTCTGACGCCACGCTCAATCCCGGCGGCGTGCGCATCGGCACCGCCGAAATCTATGCGCAGGTCGAGCAGATCGCCGACGTGCAGGAGGCGATCGCGGTCGGGCAGGACTGGGACAACGACGTGCGCGTCGTGCTGTTCGTGCGGCTGAAAGACGGCGTGACGCTCGACGAACCGTTGCGCGAGAAGATCAAGGCGAAAATCCGCGCCGGCGCCACCCCGCGCCATGTGCCGGCGAAAATCATCCAGGTCGCCGACATCCCGCGCACCAAGTCGGGCAAGATCACCGAGCTTGCCGTGCGCGACGTGATCCACGGCCGGCCGGTGAAGAACACCGAAGCGCTGGCCAACCCGGAAGCGCTGCAGCTCTATGAGGGGCTCTCGGAGTTGCGGACGTGATGCGCCGCGCGTGCCGGATTTTGTCTCATAGCATGCGTGCTTGATCTCGACCTGTCCGCACCGTCATTGCCGGGCAACCGGGTCCGACCTGCGGTCGGCCCGGCGGCAAACTTGACCCGGCAATCCATCATCTTGAGACGACTCTTCTTTTTTGCGACGGATGCGCGGGTCAGGCTCGCGCATGGCCGGTCAGGAACTGGCGCCGCCGGTATCACTTCGCCGAGAACGGCGTCATCTTGTAGCGATAGACTTCGGAAATCTCGCGGTCGTAGCCCGGGTAAAAGCCCCTGACCATGCCGAGGACGATGCGTGATCCGCGGTTGAACAGAACGAGAAACTCGCCGGTCTTGGGATCGACCCCGCCGGCCTCGATTTCGCCCTGGAACTTGACGTCGTCGAAGATCTTCTCGCGCACCACGTAGGCATAGGTCTTGTCGGTGATATCGACGCGGTAGAGATTGTCCGGCTCTTTGTCATCGGCCGTGCCGTCGTCGGCGGTCACGTACAGTTTTCCTTTCCAGTAATGGCACCCTTGAATCCATTGCGGCACGGGCTGCAGATGGACCTTGCGCTGATATTTCCCGGTGTCGAGGCTGTATCCATAGATGTAACGTCCGCTTTCCTCGCCCACCCACGACACCATCCAGACGATGCGCTTGTCGGTGTCGACGCAGATACCCGACACTTCCTGCTGGCCGCTGGACGGTTCGAAACTGAACGCGCGCTTGAGTTTCAGGGTCTTGGCGTCGTGGATGGCGATCTGGATATCCTTGCCGACGCCGTCGGCGAACCATTCCGCGCTGACGAAAATCTCGCCGTTGAAGACGTCGACTCCGCCGATGTGGTTGGCGGGTATCGGATAGCCCTCGAACGGGGTTTCATTGCTTTGGAGCAGCTTGCCGCTCTTGTCGTATTTGTAGAGCGCCTTGCTGCCGCTGACGTAGTAGGACTCGCCGTCGCTGGTGACGCCCTGTCGGCCCTTGACCTCGAACGTGCCGATCAATTGGTAGCCGTAGGTCGGCTGGGTGGCGAGCGACGCATCGGCCAGCGCCGGCAGTGCCAATGGCGCGCCGAGCAATAACGGGAGCAATGCGATGGAACGGATCCGGCTAATCATGGTGGATACCCCCCTGCTGATCATGGTGGGCTGCCTCGAATGAGCGGTCCGATAAAAATGCTAGTTCAAGGGGGATCGCCGGCGTTGATCTCGATCAAAGGGGCCCTGGCTCCGAGGCCGTTGCGGCATTGGAGATGACCACTGACGCTCACGATGACTTCGTGGGAGCCTCCGGTCTTGATCGTCTGCGCGAGACCGGACGCGTTACAGCAGAATAGCGCGTCCGGACGGGCGCTTGACACTTTCCGTCATATGGATTATATTCCTATCACCTCGTCCAACCGAACGCGCCGACAGGTGCGTTCGGGAAACTGCTGGGGGCGCTTCATGAGGCGTTCTTGAAGCGGGACGAAGGGGAGCGCGCTGCCGGAGATGCGGCGGGGCGCTTTCCTGGCCGGCGCGGGCGAAATCCCCTGCCGTGCTGGTGCGGCGCCCGCGCGCGTGCTTCGCAAGCACGCTCCCGGGCTGCATCGGGGCTCCGCCCGGCGGCACTATGGCCTCCCGCCAGGAGCTGGCTGACACGCGCGAAAAGCGCCTGAAAGCGCGGCCCGATGCAGGCGTGAAGACGCCGCAAAATCAGCCCGGACGGCGCAAGCCTGTCCGGGTGGCGCGCCGCAAGGCGCGGCGGCTTTCGAACAGGAAGCCGCCTCCGAAATGCTGGTTGCGCCCTGCGGCGCGCCACGCCCCTCGCCTGCGGCGAGGACAGAGAAAGACAGGCGACCCCGGCGCCTCGACAAAGAACACGGGCGCTTGCGCATGGCTGTTTGAAATTCTGTTCTCTCTTGTCGACGCTGCGCGCGAACGCGCAGGCGGGGCGGCACGGTGCGTAAGGCCGTCTCGCGCCTCACCGCCCGGACGAGCCGTTCGTCCCCGCCGCCGGCGCGATGTCGGCAAAGCGCGTCAGCCGCAGCACCGGGATGATGCCGGCGGCGACGATCAGCAGCGCGGCGAGCGCGCCTTCCTCGAAATTGCCACGCGTGGCGAACTGGTAGATGTAGGTCGGCAGCGTCTCGACATTGAGCGGACGCAACAGCAGCGTCGCCGGCAATTCCTTCAGGCAGTCGACGAACACCAGCAGCGCCGCCCCGCCCAGCGCCGCGCGCGAGAGCGGCAGGTGGATGCGCCAGGCGATGCCGGCCGGCTTTTCGCCGAGCGTGCGCGCCACGTCGTCCATCTGGGTCGGGATGCGCGCAAGTCCGGCCTGTGCGGAGCCGGTGGCGATGGCCAGAAAGCGGATCACATAGGCGATGATCAATGCCGCGCCCGAGCCGGCCAGCACGAGCCCGACGCTGATGCCTGCAAGCGCGCGCGTCAGCCAGTTCAGCCCCTCGTCGACGGCTACGAGCGGGGCGAGCAGGCCGAGCGCGAGCACGGTGCCGGGCACCGCATAGCCGAGTCCCGCGACCATCAGGCAGCCGCCCGCCAGCCGTCCGCGCACATGGCGCACGGCAAGCGCCGCGGCGAGGCCGAGCGCGATCGCGACCAGCGTTGCAGCTCCCGCGAGCAGCACGGTCATGACCGCGTGCCGCGGCAGATCGGGATCGAGGCCGAACAGGAGCCCGCGCACGATGGTCTCGCGCAAGAGAAAGATCAGCGGCAGCACGAAGCCGACCATCACCGGCGCCAGGCAGAGCGCGCACGCGATAAGGCGCGCGCCGCCGGTAAGCGGAATGCGCGCCAGCGGGCGGTGGCGGCGGGCGGAGGCGGCAAAGCGGCGATGCCTGCGGCCGTGGCGTTCGAGCGCCATCAGCGCGATCACGCCGACCAGCATGACGCAGGCGATCTGGGCGGCGCCCGGCAGGCTGCCGCGATTGAGCCAGGTGGTGAAGATCGAGAGCGTGAGCGTGCGCACGCCGAGATATTCGCTGGCGCCGATGTCGTTGAGCGTCTCCAGCAGCACGAGCGACAGCCCGACCGCGAGCGCGGGGCGGGCCAGCGGCAGCGCCACATGGCGCACCAGCATCAGCGGCGAGGCGCCAAGCGTGCGCGCAACCTCGATCAGCGCCGCGCTCTGGGTCTGGAACATCGCGCGCGCGGCGAGATAGACATAAGGATAGAGCACGACGCCGATCAGCAGGATCGCGCCGGGCAGCGAGCGGATGGGCGGAAACCAGTATTGCGCCGCCGTCTGATAGCCGAACAGCGCGCGAAACACGGTCTGCACCGGCCCGGCGGCGTCGAGCATGTCGACATAGACGTAGGCGACGATATAGGTCGGAAAGGCGAGCGGCAGCGGCAACAGCCAGACCAGCGTATCGCGGCCGGGAAACTGATAGGCGGTGACGAGCCAGGCGGTGCCGACGCCGGTCAAGGCGGTTGCGACCGCGACGCCGGCGAGCAGGAGCGCGGTATCGGCGAGCGCGGCCGGCAGCACGTAAGCGGCGAGGTGCGGCCAGATATCGGGGTCGCCCTGCCAGGCAATGCCGACCAGGCTTGCGAGCGGGGCCAGCACCATGGCGGCAAGCGCCAGCAGGAACAGCCGCGGCGCGAGCGTCGCCGGCCGCCGCAATGCGGCGTGCAAGGCGTCGAACGGATGGCGAAGCGCGGCCGCGGTCATGACGGGAGACGGCG
>WBUW01000108.1 GCA_008933495.1 Pseudorhodoplanes sp. | reverse complement strand
CCACGCCGAAGGGCTGGCCCATGAGCATGAGCCCGAGCAGCACGCCGATGGTCGAGAGCATGACCGCCGAGAGCACGAGCGCGACCGAGGTCAGCTTGTTGAACTGGGCGAGCAGGATCGCAAAGATCAGGAAGATCGCGGTCGCGAACGCCTTGCCGAGAAAGGCGGAAGCCTTCTCGCGCTCTTCGTCCTCGCCCTTGAGCCGCCACGTCACGCCGATGCCGAGATCGGCCTTGGCGAGCGCCGCCGCAATCTCCTGCTGCACCCTGGCGGTCGGAACGCCGTCCGCGACGTTCGCCGATACGGTCATGACGCGACTGGCGGCGACGCGGTTGATATAGCCGACGCGCGGGGCCGGCACCCGCTGCACGAAATTGCCGATCGGCACCTGGCCCGAGGGCGTCTGCACGCGCAATTCGTCGATCTGGTCGAGGCTGCGGCGGTCGTCGGGGAAGCGCACGAGAATGTCGACCGCCTTGTCGCTGGTCGAGGGCCGGTACTCGGTCACCTTGACGCCGTTGGTCACGAGCTGCACGGCGGTGCCGACGGTGTTGGGACCGGCGCCGTATTTCGCCGCCTCCGCCTTATCGACCTGGATTTTCCAGTCGATGCCCGGCAGCGGCAGACCGTCGTCAAGATCGCGGATCGCGGGATGCTCGGCCAGCATCGCGGCGACCTTGCGGGCAACGCCGGGCAGCATGTCGGGATCGAGCGCCCCGATCTGCACCTGGACCGGCTTGCCGGTCGGCGGGCCCGCGCGCGGCGCGGTGACCTCGACCAGGATACCGGGAAGGTCCGCGGTCCTTTCGCGGATCGCATCCATGATCCGGCGCGCCGGCTGGCGGCGCTTCCAGTCGGTGAATTCGAACTGGATGACGCCGATCGTGTCCTCGCTCAGTTCGCTCATGCCGCGCGGCTGCTCGCCGACACGCGTGTAGACGGTGGCGAGGCCGTCGAACTCAAGCACGCGCTTCTCGACCGCAGCCAGCGCCCGGTTCTTTTCCTCCAGCGAGAGATTGCCGCGCGCATGCACGATCGCCTGGCCGTAATCGGGCTCGACGTCGGGGAAGAATTCGACGCCGCGGCCGAACTTGCCGTAGGCGGCCTGCACCGCGATCAGGAGAAAGGCCGCGACCGCGAGTGTCGCGCCCGGCCGCCGCAGCGCGAGCTTGACCGTGCGCATATAGAGGCCGCGGTCGGAGACGCGTTCGTCAAGCGGCGCCGCCGCCGCCTTGCCGAGCAGCGCGCCCAGCGTCGGCGTGAACAAGAGCGCGACCGCAAGCGACGCCGACAAGGTCGCGATCAGCGTGATCGGCAGATATTTCATGAATTCGCCGACCACGCCCGGCCAGAACAGCAGCGGCGAAAACGCCGCCACCCGCGTCGCCGTCGCCGCAATCACCGGCCCGGCCATGCGTTTGGCGGCGAGCGTATAGGCCTCCGGCGGCGGCATGCCCTGCGCCATGCGGCGTTCGGCAAATTCGGAGACGATGATCGCGTCGTCGACCAGCATGCCGACGGCAAGAATGAGCGAGAACAGCACGACGATGTTGATCGTCAGCCCGGCAAGCTGCAGCCCGAGCACGCCGGCCAGGAACGAGGCCGGAATCGCAATGCCGATGAACAGCGAGGCGCGGAATCCGAGCGCAAACAGGATGATGACGGCGACCAGGAGAACGCCGGTGGCGACCGAATTCTGCAGGTCCGCCAGCATCTGGCGGATGGTGGTCGACTTGTCCTGAATGAAGGACACCGACACGCCCTCCGGCCAGGTCGCCTTCAGGCGCTCGATGGTCGCCTTTACGCCGTCGACGGTCTCGATCAGGTTGGCGCCGGTGCGCTTGGAGACTTCGATCGTCATGGCTGGCCGGCCGTTGACGCGCGTGATCGAGGTCGCATCCTTGAAGGTCGGGCGCACCTGCGCCACGTCGCCAACCGTCACCGAGGCGCCCGAGGTCGCCGCAATCGGCACGCTGAGCAGGTCGCGCGGCTCCTCGATCAGGCCCGGCACCTTGACGGCGAAGCGGCCAGTGTCGCCTTCCAGCACACCGGCGGCGATCAGGCTGTTGGAGGCATTGACCGTCGAGATGAGCTGGTCGAGCGAAACGCCGTAGCTCTTGAGCAGCATCGGCTCGACGATGATCTCGACCGCCTCGTCGCGGGTGCCGCGCAGTTCCGCCGACAGGACGCCGGGCACCTGCTCGACGGCGTTCTTGGCCACGCGCGCGATGCGCAACAGCGAACGCTCCGGCACCTCGCCGGACAGCGCCACGACCAGCACCGGAAAGAGCGAGAGATTGACCTCCTGCACCACCGGCTCGTCGGCGTCGCGCGGCAGGTCGCGCTTGGCCTGGTCGACCTTGGCGCGCACGTCGGCGAGGGCGGCCTTGGAATCGAAACCGGCTTCGAATTCGAGCAGCACATAGCCGCCGCCCTCATAGGCGGTCGAACGCATTTCCTTGACGTTGCCGACGGACTTGAGCTGCGTCTCGACCGGCCGCAGCAAGAGCCGCTCGGCATCCTCCGGGCTGATGCCGCGCTGCGAGAGCTGGGTATAGATGATCGGGATGCGGACGTCGGGCTCGGCTTCCTTCGGAATCGTGACATAGGCCACGTACCCGGCGCCGAGCAGAAACAGCAGCGTCGCGATCGTCAGCCGGGCATGGCTGATGGCATAGTCGATCAATGTGAACATCGGGACTTTTCTCTCGCTCGGCTTGCGCTTGCGGCTTGGCTGTTATCGCGCGCTGGCGGCCGTCGTCTCGGCAGCGACGGCCTGGACGATCTGGCCCTCGCGCACGAAGTCCTGGCCCTGCACGATGACGCGCGACCGATCGGGGATGCCTGTCACCCACATGTGCGACTGCTCGTCCTCGACCATGCTCACCGGCGCAAAGCCGACCTTGCTGTCCGCGCCCACGACCCGCACGCCCAGATTGCCGGCCGACGAATAGGTCAGCGCCGAGCGCGGGACGCGCGCCGACGGCACCGGCGCCAGCGGGATGGCGACTTCCGCCGTGATGCCGTCGGGGATCGCGCCGTTGCGATTGTCGATCTCGACCTCGACACGATAGGTGCGCGTGGTTTCGCTCGCCGATTTCGACACGTAGCGCACGCGTCCGGTCGCCGTCGGTCCGGTCACCAGGCGAACATTGGCGGTATCGCCGGGCTCGATGCCGGACAGCTTGCGTTCGGACACTTCGACCACCGCAAGCATCGGGTCGAGCGCGACCATTTTCGCCACTTCCTTGCCGGCCATGGAGAACGCGGCGCCACCGACCTCGGCCGGAACCTCGGTGATCACGCCGTCCCACGGCGACTTGACGACGCCGCGATCGCGTTCGGCAGTGGCGGCGGCAAGCGCAGCCTCCGCCGCCTTGAACTGGGATTCGAGATTGACCAGTTCGAGCTTGGGCAGGGTGCCCTGCTCGATCAGCTTGCGGCGCGCTTCCAGCTCGGTCTGGCGCTGGTTGAACAGCGCGCGCGCCTGCGCGACCTGCGCTTCGCGCGCGTCGTCGGAAAGCACGGCAATGACATCGCCCTTCCTGACCTGCTGTCCGCGCTTCACGCGCAATTCGGTGAGCACGCCGCCGGTGCGCGCGGTGAGCGTCACCCTCCGGTCGGCTTCGGTGCGCCCGGACAGGATCAGCTTGCGGCTGTGCGGTTCGAGGCCCGCGGTCATGACGGCGACGCGGAAGGGTTTCTGGCTCTTCTCGCCGGCACGGATTGCGGCCTTGCCGTCCGCCGATTCGTGCGGGATGAGATGGCCGGACGCCACCCAGGCGATGGCGCCGACGACGAGACCGACCGCGGTAATGCGGTTTGCTTTCATTGCGAATGCTCCGCGCTTTGGTTCCGATCGCCCGCCGGCCGGCCCTCAAGCATGTGGCGGGTGATGTCCATGACTAGAGGCAACACTCTTTCTGCGTCGAAATTCGGATCGACCGCGCGCCGCCACCACACGCCGTCGGCGATCACCATCAGCATTGTCACGACGGCGCCGTAATCGACGTCGGACGCGATCTCGCCGCGCCCGGCTGCGCTGCGCAACATGGCGGTCAGCCGTTGCGCCACGTCATGGTCGAATTCGTGCATGATTTTGGCAATCGCCGGATTGCGCCGGCTTTCCGACATGATTTCCGCGCACAGCCCGACTTCGTCCGCGGTGCGCTCGACAAAATGATGGCGCGCGAGCGCGGCGAGCATCGCAAAGAAATCGGGCGCGTTCTGCACGGCGGCAATCTGCGCGCCGACTTCGGCGCGGTCGCGTTCCGCGATGCCGGCGATGATGGCTTCCTTGGACGGGAAATAGCGGTACAGGTTGCCGGGGCTCATGCCGGCGGCGGCGCAGATCTGCTGCATCGAGGTCTGGTGGAACCCGGTCCGCGCGAAGCATTCGCGGGCGGCGTTCAGAATCTCGTCGCGGCGGTCGCTCTGAAGCTGGACATTGGCCTTGCGCATGACTTTATTGCGGTGCGGTAAATGAGAATGAACGTTCGCTCATATGGGAGAACGAGCGCAAAGTCAATTCGCGCCGGCACCCGCGCGCGCGGCCGACGGGCGACCGGAAGAAAATTGATCGGGCGTTTCGTCGCAGGGTGCGTGCGCGGCTGAACGCGCGCGCGCAGGCGCGCATGTTTGCGCCGGCCGCGCCGGCGGCACGTCGATCGCGCGCGCCGCACGCGATCCGTTGATGCGAAGCCGCCGCAATGGGCAAGTGCGTGGGCAATGACGTTCGTTGCGGAACACAAGGTGCAGAATAAGCCGGCGGCCGATACGCTTGCGCGTGCACTGGCAAATTGACCGTTCCCGGCCCCATGGTTACGGTTTGAAAAAAACATCGAGGGGGAGGTGTCATGCTTTGCGTCGGGAAATCCGCAGCCGCCTGGTTGATCCGTCCCTTTGGCGCCGTGCGCTAGCAGCGCAGCCTCGTCCCTGTTTCAGACGGAACACGCGACATGCTCGGCCCTTTCGTTGGTGTGCTGTTCGACGGCTTTGCCTACGGCATGCTGCTGTTCCTGTTGTCGGTCGGCCTCTCGGTCACGCTCGGGATGATGAATTTCGTCAATCTCGCGCATTGCGCCTTCGCCATGCTCGGCGGCTATGTCACCGTGACACTGATGCGCGATTTCCAGTGGCCGTTCTTCGCCACGCTGCCACTCGCCTTCCTGTCGGCGGCGGCAACCGCGGTGGTCTTCGAGCGTGCGCTCTATCGCCGCCTCTATCGCGCGAGCGAACTCGATCAGGTGCTGCTGACGATCGGCATTGCCTTCATCTCGGTGGCGGTCGCGGCCTATCTTTACGGCACCGTGCAGCAGCCGGTCGAACTGCCGTCCTATCTGCGCGGATCGTGGACGCTGCTCGGCGTCAATTTCGGCATCTACCGCGTCTTTCTGGTCGTCACCGCGCTCGTTATCGCGCTCGTACTCGGCCTGATGCTGGAATTCACCCGCTTCGGCGGCACCATTCGCGCCGCCGTCGACAACCAGCGCATGGCGCGCGGGCTTGGCATCGACGTCGACCGTTCCTTTGCCGTCACCTTCGCGCTCGGCAGCGGCCTTGCCGGGCTGGGCGGCGCGCTTGCCATCGAGATCGTGGGCCTCGACCCGGCTTTCGCCTTTCATTATCTCGTTTACGTGCTGATCGTGGTTTCGGTCGGCGGGCTCGGCTCGATCGGCGGTTCGTTCGCCGCCGCATCGCTGATCGGCTTCAGCGACGTCGCCGGCAAATATTATGTGCCTGAACTCGGCGCGTTCCTGATCTATCTCGTCATGCTGGCGCTCCTGATGTGGCGCCCGGCCGGCCTGTTCGGAAAGCGCTGACCGATGGCATCCGCTTCCTCCGCCTTTGCGCCGCAGGCTTATCTTCAGGCTCAGACGCGCTGGCGCGCGGTCGAACTCGCCTTCTGGCTGTCGTGCCTGCTGCCGTTCGTGCTGTTTCCGAACTATCTGGTGCTCGCCAGCCAGATCGCGATCACCGCGCTGTTCGCGCTCTCGCTCGATCTCATTCTCGGCTATGCCGGGATCGTCTCGCTCGGCCACGCGGCGTTTTTCGGGCTGGGCGCCTATTCCGCCGGCCTGTTGGCCAAGCACGGATGGGGCGAACCGCTGAGCGGGCTCGTGCTCGGCGCCGTGGTTGCCGCCCTCGTCGGCTACGTTTCAAGCTTCGTGATCGCGCGCTTCCGCCATCTCACGCTGATCATGATCACGCTCGGCTTCGGGCTCTTGCTGCATGAACTGGCGAACAAGGCGCACTGGCTCACCGGCGGCGCCGACGGCCTGCAGGGCGTGCGGATGTGGCCCTTGCTCGGCGCGTTCATGTTCGACCTGTGGGGCTTTACCGCCTACGCCTACGCGCTGATCGTGCTGTTCGCGGTATTCCTGGTGACGCGCCGGCTGACCAATTCGCCGTTCGGGCTGTCGCTGCGCGGCATCCGGGAAAACCCGGTCCGCATGCCGGCGATCGGCGCGCCGAGCGTCGCCCATATCCGCAAAATCTACACGCTCTCGGCCGCGATCGCCGGGATCGCGGGCGCGCTGCTGGCGCAGACCACGGAAACCGTTTCGCTCGAGACGCTGAGTTTCCAGCGCTCCGCCGACGTTCTGGTGATCCTCGTGCTCGGCGGCGCCGGCCGGCTCTATGGCGGCTTTGTCGGCGCCATCATCTTCATGGTCGCGCGCGACCGCTTTTCCGGCCTCACGCCGCAATACTGGTATTTCGGCATCGGCGTGCTGCTGGTCGCGGTCGTGATGTTCCTGCCCAACGGCATTCTCGGCGGCCTGGCGCGGCTCGCCGCGGCCTGGCGGGGCAAGGCGACATGACCGCTCCGGCCTTGACCGTGCACGGGCTGAACAAGAGCTTCGGCTCGCTCGTGGTTGCCAACGACATCGAGCTTGTGCTGCCGCCGGGCGAGCGCCACGCGCTGATCGGGCCGAACGGCGCCGGCAAGACCACGCTCATCAACCTGATGACCGGGATGCTGACACCCGACAGCGGACAGATCCTGCTCGGCGATTCCGACATTTCGCGGCTGTCGCCCGACCTGCGGGTCAAGCGCGGCCTTGTCCGCACCTTCCAGATCAACAGCCTGTTCCCGCACCTGAGCGCGCTCGAGGCGGTGACGCTCGCGGTCTGCGAACGGCGCGGCATTGCGCCGGCCTGGTGGCGCGCGCTGCCGGCCTACCGCGACGCCATCGAGGAAGCCTATGCCATTCTGCTGTCGCTGCGGCTCGGCGATGTCTGCACGCGGCCGACGCGCGAGCTGGCCTATGGGCAGCAGCGTCTCCTCGAAATCGCGCTGGCGCTGGCGACCGGCCCGCGCGTCCTGCTCCTCGACGAGCCGGCCGCGGGCGTGCCGCGCGAGGAGAGCGCCGAGCTGTTCGCGGCCATCGCCGGATTGTCGAAGGATATCTCGATCCTGTTCATCGAGCACGACATGAACGTGGTGTTCCGCTTCGCCAGCCGCATCATCGTGATGGTGGGCGGACGCATTCTGGTCGAGGGCACGCCGGTACAGATCGCCACCGACCAGCAGGTGCGCGAAGTCTATCTCGGCAAGAGGCACCATGTCTGAGGCGCTGCTCAGCCTGTCGGATGTGCGCGCCGGCTACGGCGACGCGGTCGTGCTCGATGGCATCTCGCTCGACATTCCCCGCCATGGCAGCCTCGCCGTGCTCGGCCGCAACGGCGTCGGCAAGTCGACGCTGCTTATGACCATCATGGGCTTCACCAAGGTCACCAAGGGCACGATCTCCTGGCGCGGCAGCGATATCACCGCCATGCCGGCGCATCGGCGCGCGCGCGCCGGGCTCGGATGGGTGGCGCAGGAGCGCGAGATTTTTCCCTCGCTGACGGTCGAGGAAAACCTGACGGTGACCGCGCGGCCGGGACCCTGGACGCTCGAACGGGTCTACGACCTGTTTCCCCGCCTGGCCGAGCGGCGCGGCAACAAGGGCAACCACCTGTCCGGCGGCGAGCAGCAGATGCTGGCAACCGCGCGCGCGCTGATGACCAATCCCGCTTTGCTCCTGCTCGACGAGCCGCTCGAAGGGCTTGCGCCGATCATCGTCGACGAGCTGAGCGAGGCGATCGCGCGCATGACCCGGGAACAGGGCATGGCCTTCATCCTGGTCGAGCAGCATTCCGACATCGCTCTGTCGCTCGCCGCGCAGGCCATCGTCATCGAGCGCGGCGCGATCGTGCATCGCGCCGCCGCGGCCGCGCTTCTGGCCGACCACGCGACACTCGACCGCCTGATCGGATTGAAGATCAGCACCGCGGCGCCCGGTCACGGCTGAAGCCGTGCGCGAGACCGCCGGTCGCTCGTTCCGCTAG